>JAOUQA010000508.1 GCA_029879605.1 Gammaproteobacteria bacterium | reverse complement strand
ATGCCTCAAACCTCGCAGACTTTCCTTTAAGTGTCTCGTTAAAACGCTCCCTGAATTCCGCAATGGAAGCGTCATAGCCTAAGAGTTCGGTTATAGGCATGCGCTGGTTATGTTGTGTAAGTTCCTTTTCCGAAACACCAAGCCAGTTTTGCATTTGACGATTACAAATAAGAAATTTCATTTCATCGCATAAAACAAATATGGAATCGTTGGCGCTGTCCATATACGCTCGCAACAGATCCGCATAAAACTGCGCATCTTCTGACATCTTGTCATTTAATTCCGACATCATTCCTCGCAAAATTTCAGGGAAATAATCCAGTCAAAATACAGAGGTTTTAAATCCAAAAATTCAAAAGGTAAATACATACGGGTAATTGCCTATATATTTTTGTGTGTGGTAATTAGAGAATATAATAATGTTAACCCCAAAAGATCTGGATTTGTGCAGGCACTGTGCTCATATCGGTACACCATCATTTTGCATCTATCAGACCAAACAACTTATTACGATGGGGTACATTAATATTACTCAGAACTGTAGCGGCTATTCTCCCAAAAAGGACGCCTGTGTATCGCATGAACAAGTCACTGCTCCAACACTGAGTGTTATTTAGATAACCCCCTCCAATAAATAGTTTATCGTTAGGGGCAGTATTACCTTTAATAAGACCGGTAAATCGCTGATACCGGGCTGATGATGAATAGCTCGCTGGCGATAGATACACCCTTACAGTTATCAGCGATAATAAACCAGCAATAAGTGTGTATCTTATTGTTTATAATGAGATTAATTAATGATTCTTAACAATTAACTACATTAAAGGGATATTTGAATGCGGTGCTTTGCTGTAATAATTATCACGTCAATATGCCCTAGATATACCCAAAGAGTAGATTGACTCATGAACCATCAAATCTTAGAAAATTCATAGGGTTATTATTTATTTGTAATGCTTGAAATATAATATAATTCCTGCAATACTTATATAATAATAGTGGTATTCAGAAAATTCTGACACGTTTTTCGGAAAAATAAACAGATGGCTAAAAGAATAATAAGAAAAGCTCCTCAACCTGTACTGGACTCAATTTCAAGAAGTATTGCCGCATTTGGATCAGATGCAGATCTGCATCGACATACGGGTATACCTCAACCCACAATAACCCGCTTGAGACATCAGGGCATCAACAATCCTTCGATTGATCTGTTGCTTGATCTTGCCAAAGGCCTTAACAAAAGTCTGGACGAACTGGTAGGGTTAATGGACAAGCCAGGTATCTGCTGAAAATACAGCATACTAGTACCAAATCTATTATCTTTCATATGTAAATAAACAGAGCAGGGCATTAATCCTGTAACAATTGTTTACCTATAGCATCAGAATAACTGCATAAATTATCCACCTCTGGTTGTCGCTGAATATGTCGTAAATACTACGTCATACAAGACAGGCTGGAGGAAATGTTATGCCAATAAATAATAATGACAAACAACTCGACAAGCTCAATGAAATTCTACCTGGTGTTGCGCCTCATATAAGTTATGTACCAAACCATCATTTTCATGCGGCTACCGGTCGTATAGACAAATTAAAAGACGTATTAAGCAAAAACCCATACAAGGTCAATGAAGCAGATTCAAGAGGTCAGGTAACGCTTGTATGGCCTATTTTTACAGCGCAGATTGAGATTGTTGAATACTGTCTCGAAATGGGAGCCGACCCATTTTTAAAACCCAACCCGTCATCAGCATCGCCACTGGAAGCTGCTGAAACAATGAAAAATGTATCGGATGCTCATTATAAGTGTTATGAACTTGTTATGAGTGCTGCTAAAAAGGTATTAAGCAGAAAAGTAATGCCTAAGAAAATTGACGATTCTTTATCAGAAATCATTGCTCACTAGGTTGTGTCAATGTTTAATACAGTAAGAATTCCGGTTTTTGTTAATGACAGCATTGTTGATGTCAAAAGTGTACGGATATTTGGTCAGTGTCCCGTTTGTCATGGCCCTCGCGGACAATCTAATTCCAGAGTCTTCTGGGAAGGTGGCAAACTATATGAATGTGACGAATGGAAGAATCCATGCGGTCATGTTGATTTATACGAACAGGCAGATAAAGAAAATAAAACAATAAAAAATTTTCAG
>JAOUQA010000506.1 GCA_029879605.1 Gammaproteobacteria bacterium | reverse complement strand
TCATCGAGGCACTACGCTGGGTCCTGAGTGTACAACCGAATTTGGCCCTGAAATTGAGTGGTTAGGATCACAAGAAGAGCCGTTCGGAATCAATCAGCTTCTTGCCTATGCAGAACCTATTTCAGATGAATTGCTGGCTTATGACAGCAATGACGCGGTCACTATAACAGTATTCTATCATTCTGGAATTGATGTTGGATCATTTAAAGCTAAAGCCGATGGTAAGGATATATCCAATCTTTTTCATCCATCACCGGATACATATGAAACAGTAACCATACAGACTGGAAACTGGAACAACAACAGTAGAATACATTTATCTGTGCTTGGTGTAGTTACTGATAAAAATAAAGGTAACAATCAGTTTAAATCCATAGACAACGATGTATTTAAAATAACCTTCAAAAGGTATAGAGCCATAAAACTAAACAAAATAGAGAAATAGAAATGAGAAGAACTTGTTGTTATAAATACGTGTTATTAGTTTTTTTATTCGTCGCCAATTCAAACCTGAACGCAATCGAGAAGAAGGTTTTTGATGGTTTGCCCAGTTCAGAATATGGTTATATAAATAAACTCCTTACTTATAGCTTGCCAACACAAGCTGAAGTGTTTTTACCACAAGATGCTGCGAACGCATTTCCTCTTTTTGTGTATTTTCATAAAAAAATTGATCCGACGAATATTATAGTGGAACTGAATGGAAAGGATATTTCTGACCTGTTTGTGTTCGAGCCAGGTGAATCTTTTATTGTTGATTTACCTTTGGAGTTTGGAGAAAACATAGTCAAACTCCGAGCATTAGAATTGGTTGAGGGTAACTCTGGTGAAACGCCCCAGTGGGATTATGACAATTTTACAATACACCTTCCCAGACCATCAGGAGGATTAGAGCTAATTGGAAATTGAATTTCATCTTTAATTAAGAAGAATAACTTCCATCTAGGGAACCTCTGATCAATTCACTTTTTAGTATCAATTCAGGATGAATTTGATCGGGTAGTTTCCTTTTTGGTTTAACGAGTCGGATGTCGATCTGATTTTGGTTTCTTTTTGATCTTTTTCATCCATTTTCCATATTTTGGACGCACTATTCCCAGGCCATCCGCATTAATCTGCCTTTGCACATCACCAGATTGATTAACGCACAACTGGCAAACAAGTGATTCGCGTTCTTCGCCAATCCCCTGTAGCGAACTTTTCTGAATCCAAACTGGCATTTCATTACATGGAACACATGCTCAACTCTCGATCGTACACGCGATTTTTGTCGATTCTTCTGTCGCTGGCTGTCATTCAGCTTCCTGTTTCGACTACCTTTGGCCTGAGTAAAGTCTTTTGCGTTTGGTGCACATTGTTTTAATGTCTCTTTCTGTCCTGAGTAGGCCGAATCGCCCCAAACCCGGGTTTCATCACCATGCAACAAATCCTCCAGAACCTGAGAATCATGAACATTCGCTGCCGTCGCAACCACCGAATGGATCAGCCTGGTTTGACTGTCGACTCCTATATGCGCTTTCATTCCAAAATACCACTCGTTTCCTTTTTTCGTCTGATGCATGTCAGGGTCTCGTGCCTTATCCTTGTTTTTTGTCGACGTCGGGGCATCGATGATGCTCGCATCAACAATCGTCCCGCGTGAGACCTTGATACCATTCTCTTCAAGATAACGAGTCACTGCACTGAATAATCCTGCACCTAAATTATGCTTCTCCATCAAATGACGAAATTTACAAATCGTAGTCTCATCAGGCACACCTTCTCTGCCTAAATCTATGCCCGAAAACTCCTGCATCGCTCTCGAATCATAAATCGCTTCTTCGGTTCCCGGGTCCGAGAGATTAAACCAGTGTTGCATGCAATAAATTCGAAGCATCCTTTCAACCCCAATGGGTCTTCTGCCCGCTCCTTTTGGTTTCGGATAGTGAGGTGCAATCACCTTCGCCAATTCCTTCCAGGGGATGATTTGATCCATTTCCTTAAGGAACTTTTCCTTTCGGGTCGGTTTACGATAGGGTTCAAAACTATTAGCAAACGTTTTCTGACGCATATTGTATGGCCTGGTTCCTGAGTTTGATCTATTATCTCAGAAATTAATAATTAATCAGAGGCTCCCTAAAGCAATCCAGGGTAGAGTAATGGAGGGGTCGGA
>JAOUQA010000067.1 GCA_029879605.1 Gammaproteobacteria bacterium | reverse complement strand
GCTAACTGTGCACCGGCATCCTGCACTGAAAACCAGCCATGGGTATAACCGGGTAATTCGGTGACATCACTGGCCTGTTGTAGTACCAGCGCCTGATGCGCATGACTATCTATCTCTGCTGACTGGGAAAGTTTATCGGCATATTCCTGTGCCGAAAAATGCCGGGCATTGACCCGCAACACCATGGGTGCCTGCTGATTATTCGCCTCTAATATAGAGTGCCAGTGCTCAGGCCAGTCTGCCTGTAGTTTTTCGATAATCCACTGCGGATGGGAATAAGCTGCGCAGTCATCGGATTCAATATTTTTAAGTAATTCATCCTGCTGTCGCTGAAAACTTCTTAGCACACCATTAACCAGCCCACGGGCCCAGGACTTACCTGTCCTTTTTACCTGCTTCACCGCCGCATCGACGGTGGCATAATCGGGTACTCGACTATGCAGTAATTGAAAAACCGCCAGCATTAATATCAGTTTCAGATCTGAATCTTTTGCTTTCAGCGGCCTGGCCAGTAACTGGCCAAGTATGGCCTCAATTTGCCAGCGAAAACGTAATACACCGTAAACTAGCATCTGCGCAAAAGCCCGGTCCTGGTTAGAACAGGTTTCCAGAGCAGGCGGCAGTACGGTTGTCAGTGATTCACCATCATTTAGAACACCGCGTAATACTTTCAGGGCTACAAGCCGTGCATCTTTATCCGATGACTGTTTAGCTCCCATGGCCCAGTCTCTCACCCTGAAGCTGATGGGCATTAACGAATGCATCGACAGCCATGGGTTTACCGCCGGGCAACTGCAGTTCCAGCAAGCGCAAGACACCTTCACCGGTCGCCACATCAATGCCGTCTTTATTACACCGAATGACTTCACCCACCGGTTTATCAACCGGCTCATCCAGTACGCTTGCACGCCAGATGCGTAACATTTTATTGTCACCCTTTATGCTATCCAGACGGGTTTGTGCCACTGGCCAGGCATTAAAGCCCTGCACTTTCGCAGCCAGTACTTTTGCCGGCATTGACCAGTCCAGTACCGCCTCAGCTTTGTGTAGTTTTTCTGCGTAACATGCCTGGGCATCATCCTGTACTTCCGGCTGGATACGCTGCTCAATAATGGCCGGTAAAATTTCCATTAATGCATCTGCGCCCATCTGGGACAGCCGGTCATGCAGGCTTGAACCGGTATCGCCCGGCTCAATGGCCGTGTATTTTTTCAGCAGCATATCACCGGTATCCAGCCCGACATCCATCTGCATTATGGTAATGCCGGTTTCTTCATCACCTGACAGTATTGCTCTCTGTATCGGGGCCGCGCCACGCCAGCGTGGCAAAATAGAAGCATGAACATTAATACAGCCCAGGCGAGGGGCATCGAGAATAATTTTGGGCAGGATCAATCCATAGGCGACCACCACCAATAAATCGGCCTGCAAATCAATTAACTGCTGCTGGTCAGTTTCGTCTTTTAAGCTTTGTGGCTGATAGACAGGAATATCATACTCAAGCGCCCGTTGCTTAACCGGGCTGGGTGTTAACTTTCGCCCACGCCCGGCCGGTCGATCAGGCTGGGTGTAAACCGCTACTACCTGATGCTCTGAATCCAGTAATGCCTGCAATGGCGGCACAGAAAAATCGGGGGTACCTGCAAAAATAATCTTTAATATATCAGCCATTACATAACCGCGGCTTTTTTCTGTTTTTCCAGCTTTTTACGAATCCGGTTGCGCTTCAATGCCGATAGATAATCAACGAACAACTTACCATCGAGATGATCTATTTCATGCTGTATACAGATTGCCAGCAAATCACCAGTCTCCAGCTCGAAGACTTCTCCATTACGATCCAGCGCTTTTACCTTGATATGTTCTGCACGCTCAACGGTTTCATAAATACCGGGTACTGATAAACAGCCTTCTTCATGCTGCTCGACACCGTCCCTTGCAATAATTTCAGGATTAATGAAACACAGGGGCTGATTCTTCTCAACTGTTACATCAATCACTATGACCCGTTTATGCACATCCACCTGGGTCGCTGCCAGACCTATGCCTGGAGCGGCATACATTGTTTCAAACATATCATCGACCAGTTGGCGAATGTCATCGTCCACCTCTGCTACTGGACTGGCCCTGGTACGCAGCCGGTCATCCGGAAAGTGTAAAATTTCCAGCTTTGCCATATTTTCTTACTCTCAGTTCACACATGCTCAAGATATTTACTAAACTTACTTTAGTAATTCAAGTTTATCAGCTAAACTCTTGAAAACCACGGATAATTAATGGGGAACCACCTTGTATTTTAGAGCTTTCAGGACCCACATTGGACTCCTTACACTCTTGACTGGAACAGCATTACTAACAACAAGCTGCTCCACTACCCAGCCACAGGCCGAAGTCGAAACATTTGAGCCGGTTCAAACAACGCCATTTGTACCCGAGGAATCGCCTCCGGTTGCTGCCGAAGATATACGAGTTAGAGCTGATTATCCACAACAGTATATCGTGAAAAAAGGTGATACGCTGTGGGATATTACTGCCAAATTCCTCCATGACCCATGGTTCTGGCCAGAAATCTGGCAACGCAATCCCCAGGTAGCCAACCCTCATCTTATCTACCCGGGTGACGTGCTTACTCTTATATATGTGGACGGGAAGCCTCATATCCAGGTTAATAATTTTACTCAAAGGGTACAGCAGACTCAGCCCAGGACTGAAACAGCTCAGCCACCTGCTGACAGCAAACAGCCTGATGCTGTTGTTCGCTGGGAAACACCCCAGCGTTCTGAGAAAGGCCTGAAAGTCGTTAAACTTTCACCAAATATTCATCGTAAATCCCTGGATGAGGCCATTCCAATTATTCCTAATGATGCCATTCGCCAGTTTATTACCCGGCCGCGAGTGGTTACCAAGGAAGTCTGGGATGATGCACCCTATATTGTCGGCAGTGATGATGCTCACCTGATACTGGGAGCACATAATAAAATCTATATTCGTGGTGAACTGGACAAGGAACGCGTCCGCTACAGTGTCTTTAGAAAAGGGGATATTCTACGAGACCCGGAAACCGATGATGTTCTTGGCTATGAAATCATTTATGCCGGTGATGCCCGTATTCATTCCTTTGGTACACCATCTGCCGGTGAACTGATTAGCACCAATCGTGAAATACTGGTAGGAGACCGCTTGATGGCAATGGATAAAAGTTCTATCGACAGACTTTATTATCCCCGTTTGCCCAAGCAGGATGTTAATGGCCAGGTTATTTCACTGTTCGATGCAATATCCAGTATCGCTAAATTCCAGGTAGGTGTCATTAACCGGGGTTCTGAACACGGCCTGGAAATAGGCCACATACTGGCAACCTACCAGAGAGGCGAAATGGCAAAAGATAAATTCCTCTCAACCCGAAAAATCGAACGTGGCGAAGAACATAAACTTATGGTTCAATTACCCGACGAGCGTAGCGGACTGATGATGATATTCAAAACCTTCGACAAGGTCAGTTATGGACTCATTCTGGAATCGACACGAGTTATAAGGAAACATGACAAGGTTAGACGACCCTGACGACATAATCACCCTGGATGATCTTACATCCAGACTTGCCCTGCATCGAGCTAACTTACCCACACACCATCTTTACCAGTTGCTGAATCAATATGATTCAGCAACTGCAATTCTGGAACTCAGCAACTCTCAACTTGAACAGGCAGGACTGACGGCTGATGCGATTACCCGACTCAGGCAACCCGACTGGACCAGTATTGACAAAGATCTGGCCTGGGCTGACAAAAATAATCATCATATTCTTTACTATGATCACCCTGATTACCCGGTAACACTCAAAAACCTGGATCAATCGCCTTATCTACTATTTGCTGCAGGCGACCTGGATTACCTGCATCAACCCCAGCTGGCCATTGTTGGTAGCCGCTCTGCCACCGCCTCTGGCTTAAGAACTGCAAAAGAATTTGCTGAACATTTATCAAATGCAGGTATCACTATCACCAGCGGACTGGCACGAGGCATAGATGGCGCCTGTCACCAGGGTGCTCTTGCAGGTCTTGCTGGAACAGTGGCCGTGGTCGCCAATGGCCTTGATCAGGTTTATCCTAAATCTCACCTGAAACTGGCTCAATCCATTGTTAATCATGGCTGCATCATCTCGGAATCACCGCTAGGAACAGCGCCACACAAGGGACTATTCCCCAGGCGTAACAGGATTATCAGCGGCCTGAGTCTTGGCACACTGGTGGTTGAAGCCGCTGTGAACAGCGGCTCTCTGATTACTGCTCGACATGCAATGGAACAGGGACGCGAAGTTTTTGCGATTCCAGGTTCAATCCACAACCCGTTGGCAAGAGGCTGTCATCACATTATCCGGCAGGGTGCCAAACTGGTAGAAACTGCCGAGGATATACTGGAAGAACTATTACCACTGGTAAATCTTGACACTTCAAGCCATACTATCGCCGAAATCAGGGAAGAACAGGCTGAAAAACATCTTGAACCAGCCTACCAGGCATTGTTAGCCAGCATGGAATACGAACCGGCCAGTATTGATGAACTTGTTGAAAAGTCCAGCCTGGCGGCGGCTGAAATTGCATCCATGCTATTAATACTTGAACTACAGGGATATGTTGTCTCAACAAATGGACAATATATGCGTGTAACCAAAGGGGCTTAAAACCAAGAGCGATCATATGAAGCAGAATGTTGTTGATGTATTAATGTATTTGTTTGAAAACTTTATTGGTGAAGAAAATTATATTTCACCTGAATCAGATATCGTCATTGATAAGCTCGAGCAACTGGGTTTTCCCCAGCATGAAATACTAAAAGCCTTTGACTGGCTGGAAGACCTGGCTATTATTCAGCAGGAAACACCTGATGATGAAAACCGCACTACATCTTTTCGAGTCTTTAGTGACCTGGAAAAAGAACTTCTTGATCCGGAGTCCATCGGCTTTTTAATTTTCCTTGAACATTCAGGTATTTTGACACCGGTAACACGAGAATTGATTCTCGATCGTGTCATTGCTCTGGATACACACCTGGAAATCGAACAACTAAAATGGATTGTAATGATAGTGTTATATAGCCATCCTGGTGAAGAAAATGCCTATGCATGGATGGAAAGCCTAGTATTTGATCAGATTGTAGACTATATGCATTAAGCATAATAACTAAAATGGTATTGCGATAATAAAAACTCCATGAGCAAAAACCTTGTAATTGTTGAATCACCTGCCAAAGCTAAAACCATAAAAAAATACCTGGGTAAGGATTTTCAGGTACTTGCATCTTATGGTCATGTACGCGATCTGGTACCAAAAGAAGGCGCTATCGACACCGAACATGAATTTCAGATGAAATACCAGGTCATCGAAAAAAATGAAAAACATGTCGAAGCCATTAAAAAAGCTCTCAGCAAAGCTGACACACTCTATCTCGCAACTGACCTTGATCGCGAGGGAGAAGCCATTTCATGGCATTTATACGAATTACTAAAAGAAGAAAATGCTCTTGATGCTAAAGAAGTAAAACGCGTAGCCTTTAACGAAGTTACCAAACGTGCAATTAAAGATGCGATAGAACACCCACGTGACCTGTCCATAGAAATGATCAATGCTCAACAGGCACGTCGTGCACTTGATTATCTTGTTGGTTTTAATCTTTCACCCTTGCTATGGAAAAAAGTTCAGCGAGGCTTATCAGCTGGCCGTGTCCAGAGTCCTGCACTACGCATGATCGTGGAGCGGGAAGAAGAAATTGAGAAATTTGAGCCCCAGGAATACTGGACCCTGGAAGCCGATACCGAAAAAGACAATAAAGCCATCAGCGCAAAACTTCGACTTTACAAAAATGAAAAAGTCGAACAGTTCACTATCAACAACACCGATAGTGCCGAAGAAGCACAGAAAACTTTAACCCAGGCTGCCAATGGCAAATTAAAAGTTGGAAAAGTCGAGAAGAAACAACGCAAACGAAACCCGGCTGCACCTTTCACGACATCCACTCTGCAACAGGAAGCATCACGAAAATTACGTTTCTCTGCGCAACGTACCATGCGCACTGCCCAGCAGTTATATGAAGGTATTGATATTGGCGGAGAAACCGTTGGTCTTATAACTTATATGCGTACTGATTCTGTTACGCTGTCACAAGATGCACTCGTGGAATTAAGAGAATTAATTGCTGAGCGTTATGGCAAGGACAACGTACCTGAAGAAGCCCGCGTTTTTAAAAATAAATCTAAAAATGCACAGGAAGCTCATGAAGCAGTTCGCCCAACATCAGCCAGGCACATACCTGAA
Source organism: Gammaproteobacteria bacterium (assembly GCA_029879605.1). Taxonomy (GTDB): domain Bacteria; phylum Pseudomonadota; class Gammaproteobacteria; order SZUA-229; family SZUA-229; genus JAPHQX01. The sequence continues at coordinate 2,332 of JAOUQA010000067.1, read as the reverse complement.
GAAATCAAGGAGCACCTGTCTCCAGATCAGTTAAAACTCTACGAATTAATCTGGAAGCGCACCGTTGCCTGCCAGATGGTACATGCCACGCTGGATACCGTTGCAGTTGACCTGGAATGTGGAACGGGCAACCAGTTCCGGGCCAATGGCTCTACCATCAAACATCCCGGTTTTATGGCTGTGTATATGGAAAGCAGTGATGACGAAAACACATCGGAAGATGATGATGAAAAACTGTTACCTCCCCTGGCTGAAGGCGAAGAACTCAAACTCATTGAAATCCGCAGTGACCAGCATTTTACTGAACCACCACCTCGATTTTCTGAAGCCAGCCTGGTAAAAGCACTGGAAGAATACGGTATAGGCAGGCCTTCCACCTATGCCAGTATTATTTCAACTTTACAAAACCGTGGTTATGCTGAAGTAGAAAACCGACGATTCACACCCACGGATATTGGCCGCATAGTGAATATGTTCTTAACACAACATTTCACACAATACGTGGATTATGAATTTACTGCTCGCCTGGAAGATGAACTGGATTCCATTTCACGCGGCGAAAAAGACTGGGTACCCATCATGCGCGCTTTCTGGGATCCATTCAAAGAACTTGTAGATGACAAGGATGCCAATGTCAGTCGTGCAGACGTAGCTCAGTCACGCCATATAGGCACCTGTCCTAAATCTGGTAAACCTATTTCAGTACGTATGGGACCTTATGGACCTTTTGTACAGATTGGCGACAAGGATGACGAAGAAAAACCGCAGTTTGCCAGCCTTAAACCCGGCCAGAAAATGGCTGACATTAATATGGACAACTACGAGGAATTATTAGTTTTACCCCGTAAGCTGGGCTACACAGATGAAGGCGAAGAAGTTACTACTAACACAGGACGTTTTGGTCCTTATGTCAAATATGACAATACCTTTGTTTCTATTCGAAAAGAATACCAGGACCAGGGCATTGACCCGTATAACATAACGCTTGAAACAGCACTTGAACTGGTCAAAGAGAAAAAAATATTTGAAGCCAACAAGCATATTAAAAGCTTTGAAGGCACAGATATTGAAATACTTAATGGACGTTATGGCCCTTATATTACAGACGGCAATAAGAATGCCAAAATACCTAAAGACCGCGAACCTAAATCCTTAACACTGGAAGAATGTGAAAAACTGATTGCCGAAGCTCCAGAACGTAAAGGCAAGAAGAAAAAAGCTGCTGCAAAGAAGAAGACTGCACCCAAAAAGAAAGCTGCGCCGAAGAAAAAAACAGCAAAGAAAAAAACGACCAAAAAGAAAACAGCTAAAAAGAAAAGCACTCGAAAAAAAGCCACACCTAAAAAATCGTGACCTCCCGTTTTCAACTTAGACAAGCCGCCCGCTGCATACATCACGGAGGCATTATTGCCTATCCTACAGAATCAGTTTTTGGTCTTGGCTGCGACCCACTGGATGAACTGGCCGTTACAGAAATACTCTTACTCAAACAGCGCCCAGTTGAAAAGGGCCTGATTCTAATTGCCAGTCATATTGCGCAATTATTACCATTCGTTGATATTAACAACAAACAACTTGAGAAACTAAATAGTATCACGCCAGCACCAACCACCTGGCTTACTCCAGCTTCCAGCCTTGCACCTGACTGGATTACTGGAAAACATCAAAAAATTGCTGTTCGCATCACTCAACACCCAATTGCAAAAAAATTATGTCAGCAAACAGGACATCCACTAGTTTCAACCAGTGCAAACGTAACCGGCAAAAAACCAGCAAAAACATTACTCAAAACAAAATTTTATTTTTCTGACATGGTAGATTATTATGTTCCCGGCAGCATTCAGGGTTTTGCTAACCCTTCTCAAATTCGAGACCTGGATACAGATGAAATTATTCGTGCCAGCTAGCTGAACTCCGGTTAAACGCTATTTTAAAATATAAAAATTTATATAGAATAATCTGGCGGGAAAAAATTATTTATAATATCTGTTCCATTGGCTCTGATATATAATGACCCTGCACCCAGTCTACGCCACAAACTTTCAACAATCGTAGAACTTCAGGTGTCTCAACATATTCTGCCACTGTATAGCGTCCAAGTGAATGAGCCACATCATTCATAGCTGTTACAATCGCCCTGTCAATAGAGCCACGAGCCATGCCTTTTACAAACTGACCATCAATCTTCACGTAATCTGCTGGCAGGTATTTTAATTGCGAAAATGAACAGAACCCTGAACCAAAATCATCCAGTGAAAAACGACAACCTATATCTTTTAATTCTTCAAAGAAACGATTAGCCGAATCAAGATTTGCTATTGCACAGGTTTCT
>JAOUQA010000505.1 GCA_029879605.1 Gammaproteobacteria bacterium | reverse complement strand
ACCACCATCTGGTAAAGCTGCATAGGCTTTACTTATGAGAAGCTTCTTATTCTCAAGATTCCAGTCATGCAATACATTTCCCATTGTTATGACGTCTGCAACTGGCAAGTCATCCTCAAGAAAATTACCTGCCATTATATGAATGCGATTTTCCAGACCGGATTTGTCTATCTGTTTCTGGGCAAGCACTGAAACCTCGGGTAAATCAAAACTGGTAAAACTCAAATGAGGATGCTGTTTCGCTACAATTCTTGATAATAGTGCAAGTGCACCACCGACATCACCAAGTGTATTATATTGCCCAAAGTTAAACTTCTCAGCAAGCAACTGGAAATTTGCCGCCTGAAATCCTGTCATTGCATCAAGAAATTCTCCAAGACGAACATCATCTGAATATAATTCCTCAAACACGGGCTTACCATTGTGTTTGATTTCATTCTGAGGTTGCCCGGTTTTCAGCGCCGTACCAAGATCATTCCAGAATCCATAAAGACGCGAATTCAACATTTCTGGCAGTCCACCAATATATTCAGGACTATTTTTATTAAGAAAAGCTGATGTATCTGGCGTATTACTATACCGGCCTTCAAGCCCATCACCTTCTCTATTCAGGAACTTCAACGCAACCAACGCATCAAAGAAATCATACCGGCCACGCTCATGAAGCCCCAGCACATCACCAAGTTCAGATGCTGTCATTTTTCCATGATCAATTTTTGAAAAAAGATCAAATTCAACAGCTGTTAGTAAAACCTTCGATGCCCAGAAGCCTGTAGCCGTCTGCATAATATATGCAGGGTCATTTTGAACAGCCATAATACCTCCTTTTTAAATGATCTATTTTGTGTAACCACTACACAATTATCAGCAGTAACTTCTAAAATAAAACTTATTTTTCAAATGGTATTTGGATATATCTATTATAAAAAAACTTACTACACTCACCTTTATATTTTTGCACTTATAGCTTCCTGTTAATTAAATACAGATTATATACTTTTTAAAACCCGGACATATGTTATGAACTGCTCTCCCTGACGTATATGAAAGGAGTCTCAAAATGACACAATCTCTCTATGAACGGCTCGGTGGATCAGATGCCATAAGCCAGGTAGCCAATGATGTTGTTGATAATCATATGAATATCCGATCCATCTCAAATCACATTAAAGATGCTAATATTTCTGCTTTAAAGGATGCAACTGCCAGCTTTTTTATCACTGGCACCGGTGGCCAAAATCTCTACAAAGGAAAATCATGCTGGCAGCACATAAAGGCATGAATATATCCCCGGATGAATTCATGGCGGTACTGGATGATGCCCTGGCCGCATTACAGAAAAACAATATTGACCAGAGAGAGCAGGAAGAGGTTCTCTACACTCTCTACAGTATGCGATCAGATATCGTACAGGTTTAAAACTAAACAACATGGAGGGATATTGTAATAATCCCTCCATGCCGACATTTATTGCTTATTGTTCATTCATTGGATTACCAGGATCAGCTGCCCATTCCTGTAAAGATGCGGTATACACAGAGACATTGGAAAAACCCAGTCTAGTCATAATAAATGCGCTTGATGACGCCATAATACCGCCACCACAATAAGTAATTACGCGAGCCTGGTGATCATAGTGATGCATCGCTTCAAGCTCATCATCAGGAAGAAAACAGCCAGTTTTATCCAGCAGCTTAAGCCCGTCAATATTAATTGCACCCGAGATATGACCTGGGCGAGCATACATAGACATTTCACCACGGTACATTTCCCCAGGCATAGTGTCTACTAGCAAAATATTATCACTCCCAATTGCTGAAAATACTTCATCACGATCTGAAATCAGTTCGGGTCGTAATCGTGGTGTTAGTATTTTTTCTACCCGAACAACCTGCTCTGTTGAAAGTGGATATTTTGCAGATGTCCATGCAGTTAAACCTCCGTTGAGAATTGCAGCATTATCAAAACCAGCCCAGCGCAACATCCACCAGACACGGGCAGCCCATGCTGTAAAATTTGCATCGTACAAAATGACCCTGGAATCATCACCAACACCCAGTGCACCCATTACTGAACAAAATTGCTCTACTGATGGCATAGCAAATTCTATTTCCTGGCTGGTATCAGACAGGTCAACCATAAGATCTGCAAACCCCGCG
>JAOUQA010000504.1 GCA_029879605.1 Gammaproteobacteria bacterium | reverse complement strand
CGATTAACTTTGGTTTGATTTATGGCATGTCTGCATTTGGCCTGGCGAAACAGTTAAACATTGGTCGTTACGATGCACAGCAATATGTTGACTTATATTTTGAGCGTTACCCAGGTGTTAAAAAATATATGGATGATACAAGAGACAAAGCACATGAACAGGGTTATGTTGAAACTGTGTTTGGACGGCGTTTATATTTACCGGAAATAAATTCACGTAATGGTCAGCGGCGTCAATATGCAGAACGCACAGCGATTAATGCACCCATGCAGGGCACAGCTGCAGATATTATTAAGTACGCTATGATTCGTTTGAATAAGGCTGTATCGAAAGCATCATTAAATGCACGCATGATAATGCAGGTACATGATGAACTGGTCTTTGAAGTAGCTGAAAAAGATTTAAAAGCATTAACTACATTAGTAACACAGGAAATGGAAACCGCTGCAAAATTAAGTGTACCGCTGGTTGTTGATGTTGGTATTGGCGATAACTGGGACCAGGCGCATTAGTTGAAATAGTACAGTAAAAATAGTCTTTTTATTGTTCTACCACTCGTCGGTTGTCTTTTGACTTCCTATGGATTTGAACTTTAATTAGTGACAGATCCTCATTGTTTGTTTTGTGAATTGCGCTAAAGCCCGGCGCAAGCTCGCTTGCCTCCCTGAGCGAGCGATTTGAGGCTGGCCTCCCCAAGCTGGCCTCTGAGTTATCCTCGACCCTACCCTGGGGTCGAGGTGTTTTTTTCAAGACTTAAGCACCTTATCTTCGTTTGGCCATTTAGATTCAGTAAGTTAAATACAGGCCTTGTAGTTCATTAGTTCTTTTCGCTTGGGTCGAGGTGTTTTTTTCTCCTGATTCAAGCTTCACTCTTTAACGCTTCGCGGTTGTGTCCCTGTGGGACAGTCGATTTGCGTGTCATCTTCACACGCAAGAACTGTCGAGGTGTTTTTTTACCGCCGTTACTTTCTGTATTCAGAATGTTGGTTTTATTTTTTAAATTTTAATTAATAATGTCTTTGTTAATTTGAAGTAGTTATGTTTCTAAATTAAACCAGCCATTAAGTATTAACTGTAAGTCATTGAGTCCCTGTTTGTTTAATGATGAAAATATTTGAACACTGACTTCAAAACCCTGATCTTTAATTGTGTTTTTAACTTTATGTAAAGTTTGTGTTGCTGGCCCTCGCTTAAGTTTATCGGCTTTGGTGAGCAAAACATGAACAGGAATTTTAAAATAATTACACCATTCGATCATTTGCATATCGTAATCTTTTAATGGATGACGAATATCCATAATAATAATTACGCCTGATAAATTTTCTCTTGAGCCAAGGTAGGTTTCCATGAGTTGCTGCCAGTCCTTACGCATTTTTTCAGGAACTTTGGCATAGCCATAGCCAGGCAGGTCAACAAGGCAGCGTTGTTCATCAAGGTTGAAAAAATTAATCAGTTGAGTCCGGCCAGGGGTCTTACTGGTCCGAGCCAGGTTTTTGTTCTGGCACAGGGTGTTTAAAGCGCTGGATTTACCGGCATTAGAGCGACCGGCAAAAGCCACTTCCATCCCGGTATGTTCCGGGAATTGCTTTGGTTGACTGGCACTGGTGAGAAACTGGGCTCGATTATAATAATTCTTCATGGGTGTAGATTCTGAAAATTCCGGTGGATATTAACCTGAATTAGGAAATTCAGCCATTTTAGAGTCTGGTAAATTGCTGAAAAGCCCTGTCTGGTGTAGACTTGCGCAACTTTTTTATGAGGATTAGCAGTCTTAAAGCCCTGATCTAACAGGGTGATGTTCAGGACTGGTGGTCTGAAACGAAATTTTGCATACAGCCCGTGTTAGCAGGCTCAAATGACGTGAGTCATAGTGTGCAGCAAGGTTTGGAGAAATTAGTATGAAAATCAATATTCTAGTAGCATTTTTAGCATTGATGCTCGGTACCAGCAGTACAGTAATGGCTGGTGGTGATGCCGCTGCAGGAGAAGCCAAGTCAGCGCCCTGCATAGGCTGTCATATGCCTGACGGCAATAGTGTTGACGATCAGTTTCCTAAACTGGCGGGTCAGAATGAGAAATACATCATTAAACAGCTGACTGAATTTAAGTCCATGAAGCGTAAGAACGACATAATGTTTGGTATGGCTGTTGCGCTGACTGATCAGGA
>JAOUQA010000503.1 GCA_029879605.1 Gammaproteobacteria bacterium | reverse complement strand
GATTTTAAGAAATCTTAGAATTGAGGCTTCAAAACAGGCAGTATAAAACATGGAAACATGTTTAACTTAAAATCAGCTATCGTTTATAGACCTGGGTCAACCAGGCAATTGTTCTATTCTCATAAACCCTGGAATAACCCTGATCAGTAATCCAATGCTCAATCTGCTCTGGATCATGCACATAAGGCCTGAAATCTGACCTGATTAATCTCATTACAAACGCTGCCATGCCAATCGCTAGCCTGACGTACCATTTATTTCGTGGATATGTCAGCGCATATACTCTGGATGTTTTGGTGAGTGATGCCTTGACCAGTCCCTCAGCATCAGGATAACAGCAGACCACCTTATCCATCACACAAACATCTGCTACTACGATTTTCTCTGTTTGATAAATAAAATCTCCCACCAGGTATTGCACTCGATCAGTTAATCCTCGGTCTTCTGCCCATTGTTCAGCTTCCTTAATCATTTCAGGCGCAAGATCTATACCCACTGCACTGCTGGCTCCCTGCTCAAGCAGTGTTTGATGCACATGCCCAACCCCACTACCAACTTCTAATACAGTGCAATCCTTATAACCTGCTTGCGTCAACCCTTCCATCAACTGTTTTTGTGATGATTCAAAGCCCTTTTTTTCGAACCGATGCCTGTATCGCCGCGCAAAGAATGAAAAGAATCGACTGGCAGATTTAGCGTGAGGACAACAGCAACTCATCCTATTTTCCTGTTAGTTATTTTACACATCAGGTTAATCCATCATTCTCTCTATCGCATTACGTAACTTCATCACACCTTCAGTCTTTCCTGACAGATGGCATATTTTTACCGTTTCTTTCCAGTTCATTGCATTTAATATTTTTGTTTGAATTACATTCTGACTAATCTCATCTAGATTACTTAATTTATAACGATAGTTATTAACCAGCTTTATTATTGGCCACATACATGTTTCATAACCACGATTAGTTTTTATAAACGAATTAATTTCTTTCCAGTCATCTTCCGATAATTTGCCATCATCATTTATAATCTCATCATTCAGTAAATCTTTGATTTCTGATGAACAACCAGATAAAGGCTCTACTAACCAGGCTGGTAAATAACGTTGAAACTTGTCACGAACATTGTTAAATACTTTCTCTCCATTTTTCGTCACTGGTTTCAACATAACTGAAGAATGTGTAGCACTCACATGATCCCGGGTAAAACCCATTCGAACAATTTCAAATCCTGATTTTTTCCAGAACCTGATAAGCTCCACAGTAGCACCAAAACTAACACCAATTGCATCAACTTTATCCTGCTCATGCTCAATAACCCGTCCAAGAAAATAAGTCCCCAGGCCACGCAGTTGTATCTCAGGATGTACTGCTATACGCATAATACGCGCATAATTAAATGTTGCAGCAATTTCACATCCCGCATGAAATGTCAAAGTCTGTGCCAGTAGATTCCCCTTTGGTCGACGACTACCTTTATATATTTCAGTTGATAAATCAACATCAAACCCACCTTCCTGATTGATTAATGCCACAGCTATAATTGACTGGTTATATTCAAGGCTATATACACGCACATCAGGACTATCAAGCAGATAGCGAAAATCCGATGGCTGAGTTCTATAATGTGCATAAACGAGTAAGGCAAATAAGGATGACAGCTTTGCTTCATCATTTATTAAAGTATCACGGTTGAGCAATTTAATTTCACACTTTTCAGGTTTAATAGTTTCAATTTCATGTAAATCGCAAATATCTGCATCGAGACATAAAACCCGATCAACCCATTGCTCCAGTGGATCGCCTTCTGACCAACGCACAGGCGTTGTCATGTACAACTGTTGCCAGCCAGGTTTATGCCGATCCAGTATTTTATTAAATTTCAAACTAAATCCCCGACCAGTTCCTTCGTAACCATGTACCGTGGTTGCAAACACAACTGTTGAATATATCTCTAAAAGTTTCTCCAGCAATGACACCGGTATAGCAGCTGCTTCGTCAACCAGTAATACCTCGGCAACAGGCTGCTCATTAATTAGCGCATCAGGAGCCATAAACTTAAGCCAGCTATCATTCCAGTTAATTTGATTGCGATTAACTTCTGCCTGGCTTGCAATCCTCTGTGCATGAAAAAATACAGGTTCAGCAATAGCTAACCTGGGCGCGGTAATA
>JAOUQA010000066.1 GCA_029879605.1 Gammaproteobacteria bacterium | reverse complement strand
TTCATATACATTGCGCAGGTCAACAAAAACATTTCCTCGCATAGAGGCTTTTAATTTCGTTAGATCCAGGCCTCGATACTGGTTCCACTCAGTCATGAGCACAATAGCATCAGCATCCTTGACGGCTGCATCAACAGAATCACAATACTCAATACTATCGGGTAATATGGGTCGCGCCTCTTTCACACCTTCCGGATCATGGGCCTTAATGATGGCACCCTTGTCTGCCAGTGCAGGCAAAATTGCCAGCGAGGGCGAATCACGCATATCATCCGTTTCGGGTTTAAAAGTCAGGCCCAGCACAGCAATCACCTTGTCTGATTCAGAGCCACCCAGTGCATCTCTAATCTTGGAAACCATTTTGGCTTTTTGTGCCGCATTTACTTCGACTACTGACTCAACGATACGGCATGACGAACCATGCTCCTGGGCAATGCGTATCAGTGCCAGTGTATCCTTAGGAAAGCAGGAGCCCCCATAACCCGGACCGGCATGCAAAAACTTTTTGCCAATACGGCCATCTAACCCCATACCTTTGGCAACAGCATGAACATCTGCACCAATTTTTTCACATAACTGGGAGATTTCGTTTATAAAACTAATCTTGGTAGCAAGGAAAGCATTTGAAGCGTATTTAATCAGTTCAGCACTTTCAAGATTAGTAACAAATATAGGTGCCTCAATCAGATTAAGCGGCCTGTACAGTTCACGTAACAGGGTTTCTGCACGCTCTGACTCAACACCCAGCACCACTCGATCAGGCCGTAAAAAATCACCGATGGCTGAACCTTCACGTAAAAATTCAGGATTCGATGCGACATCAAATTCAGCGCCTGGATTGGTTTTACTGATAATACGAGCCACCTGCCTGGCAGTACCCACAGGCACTGTCGATTTGTCGACGATAACCGTATAACCACTTAAGTAACCTGCTACTTCTTCGGCAGCCGCATAAACATACTGTAAATCTGCATGACCATCACCACGCCGTGTCGGTGTGCCGACTGCAATAAATACCAGGTCAGCATTTGAAACGGCATCTTTCAGATCAGTTGAAAAGCCAAGACGCCCGGCGTCTACATTACGTTTAACCAGGTCATCAAGTCCTGGTTCATAGATAGGTATACCACCTGATAGCAGGGCATCAATCTTGCTTTTATCTTTGTCAACACAGATAACACTGGCACCGAATTCAGCAAAACAGGCACCTGATACCAGACCAACATAGCCAGAACCAATCATTACTACATTCATTATTGTTTATTCCAGACGGGTAATTTTTTCTTGCTTAACTTATTAAGCAACTGACTTAGCAATCCCGGCTTTACCGATAAATTGCCATAGTGCCTGTCACGCGTATAGGATTTATTCAATACTGTGCCGATCACTTCGTGAGATGCTAACAACTCAAATGCCTGGCGTAACTCCAGCTCTTTAGTCCCACCATCTTCAATAACCATTAATGCCGCATCAGTATTCGGCAAAAACGCCAGGGCATCTGAACTTTCAAGCAGTGGCGGCAAGTCAAATAAAACAATTCGAGATGGATAGCGTTGTTTAAGTTCTTCAACAAGACGAGTCATTTTAGGCGAACTCAACATTTCAGATGAATTGGCTATAGCATGACCGGCGGGTAATATAACGAACTTATCAATACCGTTCGGATGAATCAGAATTTCTGACAAAAGCACATCACCCGATAAGTAATCACTCAAGCCTTTTTCAACATAAATATCAAAATAGTTATGCACTTTTGGGGAACGCAAATTAGCATCCACCAGTAAAACCGTGTTATTAACTTCGCGTGCCAGACTAATGGCCAGGTTAATTGCCGTTATGGTTTTTCCTGAACTTCCATTTGGACTGGTGACACCTAAAGCATTCCAGTTTTTTTCATTCAAACGCTGCAATACCTGGGTTCTTAACAGGCGATAGGCATCAGCTACACTATCACTTTGTTCTAGAATAATTCGTTTTTCGCGTAGCCCGTCAGGTGATAGATTCACTGTACGCGTTTCGGTATATTCGATACTCTGATCTACAGGATCTACGTTCGCCCTGGATACAACTTCACCATGCTTTTCCCTCTCCTGTCGCGCAAGCTCTAATGCCTGTTTTATACGTTCCATAACAATACCTTATTAAAAAAATTTAGATACCTAATATATTCTCTGCTTTACGTATACTCATAAACCATATGACATCAAGCGGCTTGTACATAAAATGGACCAACAATACAATAAATACAGCGCCACCAATAATCGATACCGCAATCAATCGGTTCATTCGTCTTTTTATTAAATAATCATGTGAATTATAAATCATAGGAATTACTGCTAACGGTGCTGCAGATAACATCCTCGACACACCCTTAACGCCTCTTACAGAAGCATCCAGTCCCTCTTGTATAATCGCAATCACAAATGCAAGAAACACTATTACTTTCCGATTTGGCTTAATTGGCTCTTCTGGTAATTGCGCAGGATCGATTAAGATAAATGACTCACCCTTACTATCTTTTTCGAGCTCCTGACCTATCTCTGCCTGCATTTGCCTTGATCTCAAATCCTGGAATCGCTGCAAAACATTAGCATGCTCACGCTTTAAGATAAGATACTCGCGCTCAACCTGAGGACTACGTGATATCCGCGCTTCATAATCTTGCAATTTCTCATTTAATTTAGATTTACGTTTAGAAAGAGATTTAATATCAGAAAGAACAGTATTTAACTGAGCCTTAACTGAAATATACGCTGGATTATCCGGTTGTAACTGCATAATCTTCTGTTCTGGAGTTTTTTCTGATTTATCTACCTGCTCCTCTAGTGCCTGTATTTTTTTATTTAGAGAAACAACATCTGGATGGTCAGGAGCATAGTCACTACTAATCTCAGACAACTGGGTACGCAGCATTGATAGCTGTTTTGCTTTCTCAACAACAACATCAACCTGACCTGTCTGTTTCCTCAAACCTTCAATTTCACGTTTAATTTTTATTACATCTGGATGATCATCTGAGTATGTTGCTGAAATACTAGCATATTCTGATTCAAGCGACTTAAGCCTGGAGACAGGATCAAGAATTATTTGGCCTGTCGCAGACCGCATATTAGTCAATGGATTAATTTGTGCCAACTGACTCTCAAGATAAAATTTACGCTCTTCTCGAGATTGTATATCCATTTCAACCTGATAAAGCTCTCTCTCAACTCGGTCAAGCATATTCAAATTTATTGTAGCAACTTCTGGCAGACTGTCAGCATGCTCATCCTTAAATTCGGCAAGCTTTTTCTCTAACTCAGTAACTGTATTCGACAACTTTTCAGTTTCATCAGTCAAAAACAGATAAGTTTCAGATGCTTTTTCCTTACGAGTTTTAAGATTCTCAGCAAGAAACAAACTTGTTAATTCACCCGCCACTTTTTGTGTTGATGAAGGATGCTGTCCATCATATGATAATTTAAAAGCAATTGTGGCCACACCTGGTCTACCCGTCCTTGGATCCATGACCTCTGCACTAATCATCCTAATGCTAATATCTTCTCGCATGGTCTCGAGAACTTCTTCATTTGTGAATCGTTTTCTATCTTTAACATACAATTCATATTTATCTATGATTTGCATTAAATTTCCACGTGTTAAAACACGCTGCTTAATGGTCTCTATCCTCTGAGCTGCATAACTTGTTACAGTGGAGCGTACAAGTTCAGGCGGTATCTCCTGCTCTTTAATCAGAATAGTTGCGGCCGAACGATAAGTTGGTGGCCAAGCCATAGCCACCACAAGACCAATAATAAAAACCAGCATGATAACAATCAGCATCGATATTTTTCGCCTGCTTAGAATAGCCAGATAATCTTGTATAGTAACTTCTTGTTCTTCCATATTTAATTTAACTCTAACTCACTAATTAATCGAAATAAGTTTTGGCCATTTCAATGATAAAACAGCCAATATTGAATTTGATGTACTTTCTACATCAGTAGATGTAATAACCTGTTTGATATACCTATATCTAAAACTCAAATTCCAGTATTTAGACAATTTCCAGCTAACTGACGGCTGTAACCGACTAACTTCTCTATCTTGATTAACATCCAGTCCATCTATAGACTCAGTCACATCCCTTACTAATAAAAACTCGCCACTTACCCTTTCTGTAATCTTCCTTAGATAATTAATACTCAAAGCATCATTTTGTGTTGCACTTCCTGACGATGACGATCTAACACTTCGATACGCATTCAGATTGAAATCACCCAATTCATTTGCATGAGCATATCCAATACTATATTCACTAACTGTACTACTACTTTCATTATCAATAAGCACATAAGCACCAAACACACACCCAAGAAAAGGATCAATAAAACCGGTACATACGGGATAATTATTATAAAGATAGGCCACCTTCGTTTTACCCCCCAGAATACTCAACTTTGAATTCTCGGTGTATGAATGATCATAATAGACTTGTACAGTTCTCTGCTCATTTTCATAATCAAGATCCGACACTTCTAAGTGTGTACTTTTCAGAATCATGCCCCATACAGATTTTTCAGTCTGAGACCAGTTTGACATTAAACTAATTTCCTGTGAATTATAATCATTATAATTTGAAGGTGCATTATCACCATGCTGAATATCGGTTACTTTTAAATTTAATCTACTACTTATAATTTCAGATATTTTCCAGTCCCAATATGGCTCCACAGTCAATGTATCACGCTCAATCTGTAACTCGCTTAAACCAGCTTCCAGTAATTGTGTATCATAATTCCTGTCAAATGTTGTATTCCTGTCCAGATTTGCAGATAACCCCAACTGCCCTGATTCTAGTAGATATGAATGCTTTAATTTAAGAAAAACATTGTTACTATCTGTATTACTAATGTCATAATACTTTACGGCTCTAAAGCGAGCATCCAATTTAAAACTCCATCTTTCATCTTGCCCCTCAAAACGCAAATTCGGATCAATTATTAATGATGAAGTATCCAGTTCATTAGTCGTTCTTAGATAAAAATTATCATCATACTGACTACTCACAATAACTGAAGGTTCAGCAAACCATTCAGCCGAATGACTAGTACTAAAAACTATAATCAAAGTGAGAAATAATAAGCATCGGAAACAATTCATCTAACTACTATTCCTATGGCACGACAACCACATCACCATTTTGTAGAATAATATTCTGTTTTAAATCATCACCACTAACAACATCTTCATAATCAAAGGAAATGGCTATTTGGCCATTCTTAGTTTGACGTAATATTTTTATATCCCCTGACTTGGCGAATGCATTCAACCCGCCAGCCATAGTAAGCGCCTGCATAACATTAATATATGATGGAGGGTTATAATCTGATGGCCGATTAACTTTTCCAATTACAAAAATATGATTACCAACTACTTGTACTACCGAAACATTTACTGAGGGATCAGGAATAAAACGTTTTATTTTTGCGATCAGTTGCTGCTGTAGCTCACTAGCACTTTTCCCACCTGCATGTATTTCACCAACCAATGGAAAACTGATACCCCCATCTGGTCTTACCCTAACTTCTTTTTGTAGACCATCTTCTTTCCACACTGATATTTCTAAAATATCCCCCGGGCCAATTTTATAAGCCGGCGCTACTTCAGCGGGTTTTGCTGTTTTGGGTTCTGCATTGGCAGTGAAATTAACCAGGAAAGCCATGAGTATGGCGATATATAAGTTTTTTATAATATACTTCATTTCTTTAACTACATTTGATTTCCATAAAGATTGTGAATAATAGGCTTTCAGCGCGCCTGTTGCAAAGGCTTTGCACTAAAAATGCCTGATAAATCCGGTCTTTAAGATTATTGGTATCTGCTAATATATACGTGATCTCCACGCCACTATTACAGTTCTTTTATTTCGACAATCCTGTCTGGCATACCAAAATAGTAGCCCTGAGCATAGTCCACGCCGATTTCCCTTAAATATGTCAGGGTTTGCTCATCCTCGACCCATTCTGCAATAGTTTTGATCTTCATAACATGCCCCACTTGGGTGATTGCTTCCACCATGGCGCGATCGATTGGGTCGTTAGCCATATCCTTTACAAAGGAGCCATCGATTTTGATGAAATCCACCGGCAGGTTCTTCAGGTAGGTAAATGAACTCAAGCCACTGCCAAAATCATCCAGGGCAAAACGACAGCCTACTTTTTTAAGCTCTCGCATCAGGTTCAAGGCCTTACTAAGGTTACCAATCGCGGCAGTTTCAGTAATTTCAAAGCAGATTTCTTCAAAATTAACCCCAAATTCAAGACCTGTTGCCCTGATATATTCCAGTAATCCATCATCAGCCAGGGTTGCACCAGAGAGGTTAATCGCCACCATCCGTAATTGCCCATCAATCCGACCCATTTTCTCCAGCTGGGAAAATATATTTTTAATCACCCAACGATCGATTTTTGGCATCAGGTTGTAACGCTCAGCGGCCGGTATAAAAGCCCCGGGCTGAATCATATTCCCCTCGCCATCTAGCATTCGTATCAGTATTTCACAATGACGATCAAGATCTGGCCCCTGAAGGGACTTGATGGGCTGCTTGAACAGCACCAGGCGATCTGCCTCAAATGCTTCATTTACAATATTGACCCAGTGCATCAGGCCATGATGCTCTGCCAGCAGCTCATCGGTGGGTTCATAAAAATGCACCCGGTTTCGTCCCATTTCCTTCGCTGTGTAACAGGCCACGTCGGCCTCAGAGAGGATATTAGCCAGATCCAGATTATCGCTATTAATGCAGACTACGCCGATACTGGCGCCAATTTCGAAGGTCTTATCCTGCCAGACAAAACGAAACTCCTTAACCAGCTGACGAATCTTGTCGGCAATGATTCCTGCCATATCGACCGGACAGTCTTCCAGCAACACGCCAAATTCATCACCCCCCAGCCGGGCCAGGATATCACCTTCTCGAACACTGCCTTTTAGCAGGGCACCCAGCTGTCGCAGTAACTCATCACCCGCCATATGACCACAGGTATCATTAACGATCTTGAACTGATCCAGGTCCATATAAAGCAGGGCATGATGACGGTCTTCTTCTTTAACATTTGCCAGAGCAACTTTAAGATAGTCTTCGAACATATGCCGGTTATATAGGCCGGTTAAGGCATCGTGACTGGCCTGGTAGGAAAGCTGGCGAGTCAGGTGCCGGGCATGACTGACATCCTGCAATACCATGACGGCACCCACAACATTACCCGTAGCATTTCTCATTGGAGCCGCGGAGACTTCAATTGCCACATGCTCACCATCTACCCGTAATAAAACTGAATGACCATCGAGTCGTTTTATTTCATTTTTCTCCAGGCATTTTTCTAACGGGTTTTCCAGTCGCTCACAGGTATCTTCATTAATGAGCTTGATGATTTTATTAATCTCAACATCCCTGGCCCGCTGATTCGTCCACCCGGTTAGTCGCTCAGCTACCGGGTTCATATATTTAACACAGGCATCGGATGAAGTCGTAATGACACCATCCATAATGGAATACAAAGTAACTTCAGCCAGCTCCTTTTCCTTGAATAATGCATCCTGTGATTTTTCCAGTTTATGCTGATGTTCCAGCAAGGATAACAGTGCGCGATTTATAAACCGTGACAGGTAACCAAACTCATCCTGTCGACTCTCATCGAAACGTACATCGACTTCACCCTGGATGAAGGCTTCAGCGGAATCCAGCATATTCATAAATGGTTGAGATAAAACACGCTGCAGAATTAGTTGCAGAATCAGGCCAAATAATAAAACCAGTAAGCCGATCGATAACAGGAGATTTTTTCTAAGCTCAATAATTGCAATATCAAGGTTGGACAAATAAACAGTAACTACAGCAACACTATCCTCTTTACTCATTACACCCAGCTGGTTTTGTATGCTTTTATGATTATCTTCAATGACACCGAATACATACTTCGAGTCTTTGTAATCAACCTGGAAAGCCTCAACATCATATTTTTCCATTAACCAGGAATAATCCTGTAAAAGCAATTTTTCGATTTGCTGATCAGTTTCCAGGTCCAGTTCATAATGAAATAAATTGCCCAGCTCGTGCGTAAATGCCAGGGCCTGTTTTTCATAAAAAGAGATTAATTCATTTTCTTTAACGGCAAGAATATAAACTGAAGCCAGCAGGCCCAGTAAAACCATACCCCAGAATACAATCCCGGTAATTTTAGTGGGCAGGGTAAAACTAATTTTGTCACGATGAAGCTCGTGACTATCCGCAACCGGTTCACTCATTTAAACCCAACCCAACGTATCCCCAGCAGTACAGGACAGACACCGCTTAAACCGGCACCAAAAATTGCAAACGCCATAAACCATGGGAACAACCACAGAATATCGTAGAAATGAAAAGTAACTGCCAGCAGAACCCCGACAACCAGTCGCCAGCATCGCTCTGACTCAAAACCAAAACGCGCTCCTGTACTACAGGGTTCAGGTCGGTACTCGAACAGGGCATTACCAGGTACGAATCGTTTGCCAAACATATCAATTAAACGGGGTATAATGAGGTTGGTAATACCTTCAAAAAAAAGCACGGCAATAATGCCATACATCAGCAGGGGTAAATCAAAATAAAGGCAGATAATCAGTAATGCGCCCAGTATTCCCCTGTACATACGATTAGTCATAAATAACCTTTTATTAATTTATGTA
>JAOUQA010000502.1 GCA_029879605.1 Gammaproteobacteria bacterium | reverse complement strand
TTTGTATTCATATTTATACAACCTAACGCTTTGCTCAGTGGAAACCTACCCGTGTAGCCGATAGGCGGAGCGGGTTGGGTTTCCACTGGAGCTGATTGTTAGGCTTATTTTTCATTAATTTCTACTAAAGTAGGTTTCTCATTTTTGTTTACGAGCCTATATCTTTTATCTTGTTTGATTTCTACTTGAATATCAACAGGGTCGTATTCTTTGTTGTTTAAGCTAATTTTATTGTATTTTACGGTTAAATTATGGATGCCTTCACTTACTAAAACAACAGGCACCACAGTAGCTATTGAACCGTGTTTTGCTCTTTTTACTGGATTACCATCAACTTTAATGACTTCGTAGTCAGCACCAAGAACAAAGTCTTCGATAATTATTTCATTTTTATTCGCCTGGCATGCAAGTAGTATTGTTGAAATTAGTACTACATAAATTACTCTGCGAATATATTTCATATTTATTGAAGCCTAACGCTTACATAACCGGCAGGACTGCGGGCGGCCTGCTTCAAAAGGCCGAACGTCTGGACTGTCGGTGTTTATGTTATTGTTAGGCATTTTACCTTCCTGATATTTTAAAATGTTTTGCCACTTTTTCTTCTAAATTCTGAAATAAAGCATTTATCAATGCTTGATGTAATTGTTGATCTTCGTTTCTTGTATAAAACCCTCGGATTCTTCCATGAGATTGAATACCCGTCGGTTCATGAGTCATTGTAATGCACTCATTTTTGTTTTTGAAATTTCTTGACTGGCTTAATTTTTGCCGGTACCCCTTACCACCTGGGGGACTGGCATGCTTCTCATCAGGCTTTATTTCGATATCAAATGGATCGTTATCTCTCCATAACAGAGATGTACCCCATGTAACTTCGGATTTGCTCAATTTCCATTTGCCTTTTTTTGATTTGGCCATCGTTTATGCCTAACAGTGATATAGACCGCATGCGGTCTTTTTCTAATATCTTGAATGCAGTATATTACATTTGCGTTTATTTGTAATTCTGGTAAAAATACCTGTCGGTTAATGATTAACCTATGTTCAATATCGCTAATGGAGTAGCAGTCATGATTAGTAATTCTGTTTCCCGATTCTGGGATAAATACATCATTAAAACAAAAGCTTATGGCATTAAGGGTTCGGCTGTGCGTTGGTATGTTCGTCATGCTGAGGATTATATTAAGTCTTATCCTGGGATTAGACTGGCACAGCATTCAAAACAGGATGTGGATAAATTTTTTGAAGAAAAAGGCCGCAATCCTCGAATAACTGATTGGCAATTTAAGCAGGTTATTGTTGCAGTTAAATTACTATTTACTGAAATGGTGATATTGCCATGGTCTAACGAATATCCATGGAATGACTGGCTTGATCGTGCGGATTCAATTAATACCAATCATGACACGGTAGCACGGGATTTTATAGAAATTGATATAGAAAGTATAAAGCAGGGCGTGTTGGCTAAAAATCAGAATGAAAATAGTCTGTTTAGTCGAGTTTTTGCCGCGTATCCAGAATATATTATGGACATGATTAAATGTATACGGTTAAAGCATTATTCTATAAGGACTGAGCATGCTTATCTAGGTTGGCTGTTGAGGTTCATCAATTATCATAATCTTGAGGATTCTGTTTCATTTTCTGAATCACATATTACTAAATATCTTGAGCACCTGGTAATTAAACGAAAAGTCTCTTCAAGTACACAGGGTCAGGCTCTCAATGCCTTGGTTTTCTTTTATAAAAATGTATTACAAAAGGATGTAAGTGAACAGATTGATTTTGTCCGTTCGAAAAAGCCAAAACGTTTGCCAGTTGTGTTAACAACCGGTGAAATTAAATCTCTGTTTAGTCATATCCATGGTCGACCTCAGCATCTGATGGTTCGTCTGTTATATGGTTGTGGTATGAGATTGATGGAGTGTGTACGCCTACGTATTCTGGATGTTGATTTTGAATATCAGCAGATTATTGTTCGTGAAGCTAAAGGAAAGAAGGATCGGGTTGTGCCTATACCAAGATCAGTATTCGAAGATTTGCAACAGCAGGTTGAGTTTGTAAAGATTGAACATAAAAATGACCTGGCACAGGGTTATGGTAAAGTATACATGCCGGTTGCACTTTCTAGAAAATACCCGAATGCTGAATCAGAGTTTCGATGGCAGTATGTTTT
>JAOUQA010000501.1 GCA_029879605.1 Gammaproteobacteria bacterium | reverse complement strand
GCATCGCTTTTCCAGCTAAAAGCAGATGATCGTTGCTTAACTCCATGAGCCCGATCGATGACCCGTAAAATATAATGCCGCTCCCGGTTACTGGCGCGTATCTGCTGAATACCATCCAGTGTTTCGGTCAGGGATTGCTGAAATAATTCAAATGAAAGATTTTCTTTTTTCTTTAACTGTTTAACTTTTTTTCCCAGGACCGTGGTGAAGTAAATCACCAGTGGATTCATAACTAGAATAAACAGGGCCAGTTGCCAGTGAATCAATAACAGGATAACTGCAACGCCTGTCACAGTTAGCGCTGCAACGATAAACTTACTTAAAGCAGTACCAATAAACACATCCAGTGCTTCAACATCTGTCACCAAATGTGATGCTACTCCACCACTGCCCAGGGTTTCATATTCAGCCATTGATATAAACTGCAGACGATTTAATAAACTTCGGCGAATTCGATAAGTAATATCTTTAGCGATAATTGTAAATTCATAGGTTTGCCAGACCGACAATGCCAGCACAACAAAACGCATAATCACGGTAACCAGCATGACGGCAAGAATATATACAGCAGGCCCATGCCATGACTCGGGAAACAACTGGTTCATCACGGCAACCATGTTACCCGGTTTATCTAATAACACTTCATCAACCAGCAATGGCATCAACAGTGGCACCGGCACACTGACTAATGCTGCCAGCAGCGCAATGATATGGGCTTTGATTAATAATGCTTTATGCCTGAGCGCCAGCTTACGAACATAATCCCAGGAATAATGATCAATATCTTCCTGTAAATTTTCATTATTCGTAATCGAAGCTGGTTTCATAATGACTCATAGATCCTGATGAAATAGCATATTTCCCTGTTTAAGCTATATATTGATAAAGCAATCAGCCTGATTATATCGCCTAACCGCACTTAATACTTCAATAAAATATCAATGTCACACACATTAGTCATCGACCAGGGAACACATGCCTCAAGAGCAATTATTTTCTCATCGACCGGCAAATTAATTACTTCCTCAGAAAAAACAATTCAATTAAACCGAATCAATCGCCATTGCATTGAGCAGGATGCGGATGAAATTTTGCAATCTGTCATCTCAACCGTTAAAGATGTCTTACCAAAAACTTCAGTAAAAATACAAAGCTGTGCGATAGCCACTCAACGATCAACCATGCTGGCATGGCATAAAGAAACATTACACAGTTTACACCCGGCACTCAGCTGGCAGGATCGACGTAGCGAAGACGACCTGCTTCAATTTAAAAACCATGAACCGTTAATTCGTAATATTACAGGCCTGCCATTATCAGCACATTATGGTGCTGGTAAGTTTCGTTATCTACTAAAACAATTACACACTCAGCAGGACTCAATATTACTCGGCCCACTGGTCACTTACCTGCTAACACATTTAACACGGGAGCATCTTCACCGAGTCGATCATAGCAATGCACACCGCACCTTACTCTTTGATTTACACAGCCTGAACTGGTCAGATGAACTACTGGAACTTTTCCAGGTTAATAAACACTATTTACCTGACTGCAAACCAACACGCTATGACTACGGCGAGTTAATGGATACCGGCATTCCTATCCGATCGGTTAGTGGTGACCAGAATGCAGCCCTGTTTTCCCAGGGCGTAATTCCTGATGATACCGCCATCGTCAACCTGGGCACCGGTGCATTTATTCTATCGCCCACAACAACACTGGAATCTGAAACCGGTCTACTCCAGGGAATAGCCCGCAGTAACCAGCAGGCTGATTACTTGCTGGAAGGCACGGTAAATGGTGCAGGTGCCGCTATCAGCTGGGCACAGCAACACTGGCCGGTCACCCAGTTATATACACAGCTCGATAACTGGTTGCAGAACATCGATCATCTACCCGTCTTTATTAACACCATTGGCGGCCTTGGCTCACCCTGGTGGATCAGTGGAGTCGATCCGTATTTTATAAATGATGATGACCACACTCTAATTGAACAACGTTATGTCGCCATTATTGAAAGTATTATTTTTTTAATCATGAAAAACCTTGAACGCCTGGCCGGTCATACCACCATCAAAACACTCAGGGTCAGTGGTGGCCTGTCTCAACTGGATGGCCTGTGCCAGAAACTGGCTAATCTCAGTGGCTGCCAGGTTGAACGCCTGGATGACCCGGAAGCTACCGCCCGTGGAGCC
>JAOUQA010000500.1 GCA_029879605.1 Gammaproteobacteria bacterium | reverse complement strand
GTTTAATACACCCCGCTACTGGGAAGATCAAATGTTAACCATGCGTGAACAGATTGAACGACTCTAATCACCCCCGATAAAACTGTAGATGAATCAAAAGACAAACAACGAAAAAATTATTATTGCTGTCAGCAGTTGCCTGCTGGGTGAACAGGTTCGTTATGATGGAGATCATACAAAACACAATTATATAACCGGTACACTCGCCAAAGAATTCACACTTTTATCCATATGTCCTGAAACGGGGATTGGACTTGGCATTCCTCGCCCTCCCATTCACCTGGTGATGCAAAAAAATGATATTCATTGCGTACAGATAGATAAACCTGAAAATGATGTCACTGAAAAGCTCTCAGGTTATGCCCTTCAGCAACAACATTTGTTAAATAAAATAAGCGGTTATATATTCAAAAAAAAATCACCCAGCTGTGGTCTCAGTCACGTAAAAGTATTTCATGATGATCATTACAGGTATGAAGGCAGGGGTGTATTTGCAGATCAAGTTATTAAAATGTTTCCCCTGCTGCCAGTAATAGAAGAAGACCAGCTTGATCATTCGGAAAGTCGCGAACACTTTATTGAGTGTATATATCGTTACCAACAACACAAAAACGAGAAAAATTATTCTTGAAAATTATTATATTTCTCACTAAGGTAGTTTTTTTCACTCCATAGGGAACATGATTGTGATTGAATTCACATACTTTTTCCAGTTTCTTGTTGCGCACATGTTATGTGACTTTGTTCTTCAGCATGAAGCGATGAGCATGGGAAAACACCGCAAGCATGATATTCATAAAAACAGGAGTCCGCTATTCCCTCCCTGGTATTACTGGTTAAGCGCACATTCTTTAATACATGGTGGTGCGGTTTTCCTGATTACAAATAACCTGTGGTTGGGTATTGCCGAAACATTGTTGCATGGCACGATTGATTTTCTTAAATGCGAAAGAAAAATTAATCTTAACCAGGATCAATTTCTGCATATAATCTGTAAAGTCGCTTATTGCTTCTATATATAACTATTATTACTTATGGCAACAATTAATATCATGGTTTTACGTCATGCGGCTTTTTATAGCCCGTTGCTGGCAACAATGAGTGCTGGTTTTTTAAAAAAGCAGGGATTAGAAGCCAATTACCAGGTTGCTGATGCGAACAACAGTGTAGACCAGTGCATCACTAATGGTACGGTAGATGTAGCGCAATCCGCCGTGGCAACCAGCTTTCATTATCTTGAAGCGAACAAACGCCCACCCTATGTGCACTTTGCCCAGATAAATGAAAGGGACGGATTTTTTTTAACTGGTCGCAAAGCAGAACCCCAATTCAACTGGCACGACTTAAAAAGCAAAAGTGTTATTGTGGATCATTTCTTCCAGCCCAAAGCCATGTTTAATTACGCTCTACACCTGCAGGGCTTAAGTTTTGATGACATCAATGTTATTGATGCGGGTAATGTTGAAAAAATTGATCAGGCTTTTCGTAACGGGCAGGGAGATTATGTACATCAACAGGGACCTGCTGCACAACAGCTTGAAAATGATCATCTGGGGCATGTTGTCGCTTCTGTGGGTGAAGTGATCGGCCCGGTTGCCTTTAGTAGCTTATGTGCTTCTGCAGACTGGTTAAGATCTGATATGGCACAATGTTTTATTCATGCTTATAAAGAAGCCCGACAGCATGTTATAAGCTCTCCTGCCAGCGAACTGGCAAAAGAGTTACAATCCTTTTTTCCTGATACAGACAGCCTTGTACTGGAAAACACGATTAATTATTACCAGCAACTGGGCTGCTGGAGTCCTTCGATAACAATCAGTCAATCAAGCTATGAAAAAGTACTGGACATTTTTCAATTTAACAAGCTTATTAAAACACGTCACCCGTACCAGGATGTGTGCCTGTCTTTAACCTGATTTTTTTGTACCTGTTACAAAAAATAATTTAAGGCTAACGACTCAATATTTTACTCAGGCTTCCAGATTCCTACTGCGGGATCATCTGTCGCAATACTTTTACCCGCTGCGGCCTGTGGTTGTTCTGCAGGTTGTGTCGCTTGCTGTTGTGCAGCACGATCATCAGCGACATGCTTGCTAAAAGCAGCCAGCTGATCAATTAAATCATCTCTTTCTTCTGCAGAACCGGGATAATCTGCCAGCATGTATCCAGATACCGCTGCAAAGTATTGTAATGCCACCATCATAT
>JAOUQA010000499.1 GCA_029879605.1 Gammaproteobacteria bacterium | reverse complement strand
CATCAAATTGTCCTGGCTCAATAGGCAAATGATCTTCGACTCTAGCTTCAAGATCAAGATCCATCTGTCGTTTAATATCAGGCATCATAAAATTTTTAACAGCAGATGTTATATTAGCGCGAGTATTAAAGGCATATAGCAGGCTGTCTGTTTGGCCTATATTGTGGCCAAATGCACTTTTGAGATAGGCAGTTGATCCTATTTTATTAAAATCCAGATAAGGATAAAGTTTTTTGAGCAAAAGCGGGCGCCAGGATGACTCCGGGTTTCTGGACCAGAATTGTCTAATTTTGCCCTCTTTAAAAATATCATATCCACCAAATACTTCATCGGCTCCTTCACCTGTCAACACTACTTTAAAATTATTTGCATGGACTTCAGATGATAGCAGCATCATGGGCGTTGGCGATGTCCTGAAAAGCGGGGATTCAGCATGCCAGATTGTTTTAATAAAGTTATCGGCTATTAACTGATAATCGGCTCGATAAGAATGATGTCGCGTCGAGAAATAGCGAATGACCTCAGACTGGAAGCTCTCTTCATTTAATTGCGCGTCATCAAAAGTCAAAGAAAAGGTTTCGAGGTCGACTCCCTGCCTGGTCAGATAAGAAAGAATAATCGTAGAATCAAGGCCACCGGATAAATATGCAGCAACAGGCACATCTGAGCGCAATCTAATTTTTACTGCATCATCCAGCAACTCATCAAGTTGCTCAATGACATCATTAAGTGACTGCTCATCTGGGGACTGGAAATTAAAATCCCAATAGCGTTTAGTGGATATGCCACTTTGGTCAATTTCAACATAGCAGCCTGGTGATACCTGATTTATACCCGCAAACAAGGTGTCCGGCGTTAATGCAGACCACAGATGAATGAAATCAAAAAAGGCATCCGTATTGAGACTGGCTGGTACTCGTCCTGTTGCGAGCATCGCTTTAATTTCAGAAGAGAAATACACGGTGTTGTCATTAGAGCAATAAAATAATGGCGCAATGCCAACACGGTCCCTAATCAGAAAAGTTTTATTAAGCCGGGTATCATACAAAGCAATAGCAAACTGACCATTCAATAAACAAACAAAATCTATCCCATATTTTTCATACAGCGCAACAATAACTTCAGTATCTGACTCTGTATAAAATGGGTAACCAGAAAGATGCTCACTCTTAAGCTCAAGATAGTTATAAATCTCACCATTAAATACCGTACAGATAGTCCTGTCCCGGTTGTAGATAGGCTGATCCCCACTCTTAAGATCAATAATACTTAAACGAGTGTGTCCAAAATGATTATGCGGAGTGAGAACAAAGTTTTGATTATCAGGGCCTCGATGAGCGAGAACAGATAACATAGCGTTAATCAGATGACCATTCTCAGGTAAAGTATTGTTATAATTAGTTAACCCAGAAATACCGCACACAGCAAGACCCTTTAATAAAAACCTGATTTTATATCGTATACTGCGATAATTTCCGTGATAAAGTCTGCACAACTAAAATTTATTTTCATAAAATGTAATAGCTAATGCTTGATATGGAACCAGACAGTCAAGGTCAGTTAAAGTGTTTAGTACATTAATTTCCATAACTGACTCCCTTGTTATTAATAAAAAACGATACAGCCTTTATAATATAGTTCGTTAAATGCTCATTAGCTAGTGATATTTTAAAGATCAGTTAAGAAGATATTACATTATTTATGTATATTTTACCTGTACTGCCGTTCCGATTTTACCAGACGTATATTTAGGAGTTATTTTATGTCTAAACGCATATGGATCACATGGGAGATTCAGAGACGCAATAGATCAATGAGTAAAATATTAAATGCCTCACTACATGAACTTGTTTTTGAGGCTCCAGCATGGCGACGTTATCCTGTGCTGATAGTAAAGACTGTTGCCCTCATCCGAAAAAACCGGCCGGAAATTATTTTCTCACAAAATCCTTCTCTGGTGTTAGCCGGCCTTACAGTTTTTGTGGGGAAACTACTTAGTATTCCTGTGATTATAGATGCACATAATGCCGGCTTATTTCCACTTGAAGGCAAAATCCCGCTACTAAATAAAATAGCCGCTCATATCAATAACCAGGCATATATGGTTATCGTATCTAACGATAAGTTAAAAGATTATGTTCAAAATAGAGGAGGCAAGGCTTTTGTAGTGCCAGATCCTGTACCCGAGATCAATTGCCCCCAGAAAA
>JAOUQA010000498.1 GCA_029879605.1 Gammaproteobacteria bacterium | reverse complement strand
ACTCTATGTTTCAGCTAGGATGTGCGAATCGCGTTTGTTTTCAGAATGAAATTTTATCCGGTCTAACCGTGGCGCTGGCGTTGGTGCCCGAGGCCGTGGCCTTTGCTTTTGTGGCCGGTGTTGATCCGCTGGTGGGGCTGTATGCTGCTTTTATGGTGGGTTTGCTAGCATCTATTTTTGGTGGTCGTCCGGGTATGATTTCCGGTGCCACCGGGGCGATGGCCGTGGTGATGGTGGCACTGGTGGCCGAGCATGGGGTGGAATACCTGTTTGCTGCGGTGGTACTGACAGGCTTATTGCAGATACTGGCTGGTATTTTGAGGCTGGGTAAGTTTATTCGTATCGTGCCCCATCCGGTCATGCTGGGTTTTGTAAATGGACTGGCGATAGTGATATTTCTTGCCCAGATCCAGCATTTCCAGGTGGCTGATGCCAATGGCGTTAAAGACTGGATGACAGGGCAGACGCTGCTGATATTTGCCGGGCTTATTCTACTGACTATGGCCATTATTCACTTCCTGCCTAAACTGACCAGTATGGTGCCTTCATCACTGGCCGCAATTATCGTGGTTTCGCTGCTGGTGATTGGTCTGAATATTGAAACCAATACTGTGGGTGACCTGGCGTCGATTGAAGGCGGGTTCCCCAGTTTTCATCTGCCCGGTGTACCTTTTAACCTGGAAACCCTGATGATTATTCTGCCGTATTCCATTGTGCTGGCGGCGGTGGGCCTGATCGAGTCATTACTGACCCTGAGCCTGATCGATGAAATTACTAATACCCGGGGGCGGGGTAACCGTGAGTGTGTGGGGCAGGGTATTGCCAATACTGTGACCGGATTCTTCGGCGGTATGGGTGGTTGTGCCATGATTGGCCAGAGCATGATTAATGTGAATTCCGGTGGGCATCAACGTTTATCCGGTATTTCGGCTGCCCTGTTTTTGCTGGCTTTTATTCTGTTTGCATCCAGCTTAATTGAGCAGATTCCCATGGCGGCACTGGTCGGGGTGATGTTTATTGTGGTGCTGGGGACCTTTGAATGGTCCAGTTTAAGGATTATGGGCAAGATCCCGTTACATGATGCTTTTGTGCTGATCCTGGTTTCTGGCGTTACCGTGGCAACTGACCTTGCGGTAGCGGTGGTTGTCGGGGTGATTGTGTCTGCCCTGGTGTTCGCCTGGGAGCATGCCAAGCGAATTAATGTGAAAGGTTATGACACTGAATACGGTATTCGGGTTTACGAGCTAAACGGTCCCCTGTTTTTTGGCTCGGTGAAAAATTTCCGTGACCTGTTTGATCCTGAAAATGACCCCCAGGAAGTGATTATTGAATTCCAGAATTCCCGCGTGGCGGATCATTCTGCCATTGAGGCAATTGATAACCTGGCGGAACGCTATATCAAGGCGGGCAAGACACTGCATTTACGTCACCTGAGTCCTGAGTGTAGCGAGTTACTGACCAAGGCCGGTGACCTGGTAGAAGTAAACCTGATGGAAGATCCAACTTACCACGTGGCGGATGATAAGCTCGCATAGTACTGCTTAAACGAAACTAGCTTACCATGTGGCAGATGATTAATTAGCATAGCAAGAATTAAGCGAAACTAGCGCTGCCACGTGGCGTATGATCAGTTTACCCGGGTTCAATTGGCTTAAATCCGTATTAAATATTGATTTTTAGGCCCAAAAACAGGCAAAATGCGCGTCTTATTTAGCGGCCCCGGTCAGATTGGGCTGTGATGAACGAATTCATCCGGGTATTGGCAGGGTATGCTGATAATTCGGCATAGATTAACCAGTTAATACATATATATAGAGGAAACATCAATGAAACTGATTTTATTAGGTGCACCAGGTGCAGGTAAGGGTACAGTGGCCAAGCTGCTGACTAAAATGGACGGTTCTGTTCAGATTTCTACTGGCGACATTCTGCGTGCTGCAGTAGCTGCAGGTACTGAGCTGGGTAAAAAAGCTGAAGCGGCCATGAAAGCGGGTGACCTGGTATCTGATGATCTGATCATGGGTATCATGGCAGATCGTTTAAAAGAAGATGATTGCAAACCCGGTTACCTGTTAGACGGTTTCCCACGTACTATCCCACAGGCTGAAGCTCTGAAAACCATGCTGGCTGATATGGGTGAAGAGCTGGATTGTGTTGTTAATATCGATGTGCCACGTGATGTGATTCTTGATCGCCTGACAACTCGTCGTACCTGT
>JAOUQA010000497.1 GCA_029879605.1 Gammaproteobacteria bacterium | reverse complement strand
GCGTGTATCGGCGGAAAACGTGGTATGCGGTATATCATTTTCTGAATCCTCCTTGTAACGAAGCATAATACACGCATACCGGTTATATGAAAATAGTTGCAATAGTTGTGCTTTAATGTCACTGATGCTGTTTGTTTTAATTATTATTTAATTTAATAAATCAACACCTTATGGGGCTTCTCAGGTTTTGTCTCGACTTTGTAGAGTATGAGTCAAGACAGGATATAACCATCACCCTTTGTTCAATAATTGCGGCATATCCCGGAAATTATCTGGATGTGAGTAATGGGATATGACGCAAATCTATTAATTATTTTTTATATTAGGGGGTTCTTATTCTGTTGGTATTTTATTCGGTTATCAAATTCTGCCCATAACTCTTTAACTCATGTAGCATGATTTTTTTATTTTCATCCAGGTTGTCATCAGCGAGTAGTTCATCAATGCGTGTCATGTAGTCATCCAGTGTGATGCTGCCACCACCATCGGTTTCGGTCAGGCGTTTGTGTTGGTATTGCTGCCAGCGTGTTTGTTCTTCTGCGTTGAGTGTTTCTGGGTAGTTGCGGGCGCGATATCGGAACAGCATTTCCGGTAGTCGATCGTCATCAAAATTAAATTCAAGATTGATTAGATCATCCGGCCTGGTGTTTCTTATTTTATCCATGCGCTGCCTGTCTTCATTGCTGAAAAAACCGCCACCATAGAGATTCCGGTCGGGGTCGTCGGTAGCTTCAAAATTATTTTCAGAAAATACGCTGTTGAGTTTATGGCTCAGGTCGCCGGCGTTGTTTATTTGGTCGAGATGTTGTTGATGTACCTGGCGATCGATGTTGAGTCTTTCAGCTGATGCATCGTCTAACGTATTCAGTGGTACGACTACCGGGCATTTATTGATGTGAATGGTTTTTAAGGCGATGCGCTCGATACCTTCGGGGAGCTCATTCCTGGGTGTGTACAGGCGTTCAATGATTTCCTGTTTGTTGCATTCAATGAGAGGTGTCGGGTCATAGCGCAGGTCATAAACAATGACACCATTTTTATTAATTGGGTGTGGTGCCAGGGGAATGACCATGGCTGTGTTAAACACATCGCCCGGGTACATGCCGGAGGTGTGCAGTACCGGTTGTTTATGCGCGAGATTTAGTAACTGGGCAATTTTATTTTTATGCTTGTTCTGAAACACGTAATCATACAGTCGTGGCTGTTTATCTTTAATCAGCCTGGCCACGGCAATGGTGGCATATACATCAGACACCGCGTCATGGGCTGCTTCATGGCTGATGCCGTTTATTTTAGTAATGAGTTCCAGCCGGTTGGTAGCTTTGCCGTCATCATCAAAGGGCCATTCGATGCCTTCAGGTCGCAGCGCCCGTGTCAGGCGAACCAGGTCAATAATATCCCAGCGGGAACAGCCGTTTTGCCATTCACGTGCATAAGGGTCGAAAAAATTTCTGTACAGGGCATAGCGAGTGAATTCATCATCAAAGCGAATATTGTTAAAGCCAACGACACAGGTTTGTGGTGTGGCAAATTCTTTTTCGATGGCGGCAATAAATTCGGCTTCAATAATGCCATCGGCAATAGTTTTCTGTGGCGTAATGCCGGTGACCAGGCAGGCGTCTGGGCTGGGCAACATGTCATCGGCTGCTTTACAGTAAATCTCCAGTGGATCATCGATAACGTTTAGATCCAGGTCGGTACGGATGCCGGCAAACTGGGCGATGCGATCAGTTCCAGGGTTGATACCAAAGGTTTCGTAATCGTGCCAGTAGAGGGTGGGCTGGTTGGCCATATTGTTCCTTGTTAATGTTTTTGTACTGTCATCACTGAACTCAGGATGACAGTAGTTCTTCTCTAAATGACAGTTAACTGGAATTTTTACTAAGGATAAAGACTAACTGGTAATGTGTCGATAGATGTCAGCAACTTTTAAAGGCAGTTTGTTGACTTCATCGATAACGATATAGTTGGCTGCACCGTACATGTGGGGGAGGTATTCCCGTGCTTCACTGTCGATGGTGATGCAGAAAGGATGAATGCCTTCACGTCGTGCTTCGAACAGGGCCATGCGTGTGTCTTCAATACCATAGTCGCCGCGGTAGCCGTCGTAGTCTTCCGGTTTACCATCGGAGATGGTGATGAGTAACTTGGTCCTGGCATCTATGTCAGAAAACATTTTGGTGAAGTGGCGAATAAAAACACCCAGTCGTGTGTAGTCA
>JAOUQA010000496.1 GCA_029879605.1 Gammaproteobacteria bacterium | reverse complement strand
CCACCTGAAAATGTCTGTGTAGGTATACCTGATTTGTCAACAACCATTTCATATTCCCCATAACTTCGCATAATCAGGCCAGGAATAAGCTGTGTTTCGGGGTCACCTGTGGTTGGATCACCATCATTTTGATAAACGTCAAAAGCGACATCAAACGTTATCTGTCCTGCCATTATCGCATTACCACCTGCATCATCGGCTAATACCGAACCACACCACCCTTTACCATCAGAAACACCATAAGGCTGGAAATTGATTGAAGTGTCGTAAGTACCATTCGCCGGGTAAACTTCAGGGGGATATGGCGCACCAGTTAGATCACCATTATAAGTGAACATATCAACAAAACCGAAATCCATACCAGACTTAGGCACATAATAATTACCGGCTCTATCAATTTGCATATTGTTAAAATAGCTCTCTGGCATGTCGTAACCCCAATCATCAAACTTAATCACGCCATCCAGTGATGCCCCCGCGTAAAAATTAGTATAGGAAAATTCATGTGATAAATCATCTCTTTGATCACGGGTTAATCCATCTGCTGGTAATGTACGAACATTTTGCTCTTGCCCAATTCGGGTGGCATCAAATCCGGTAATACCGGTCACTGTAGAAGTGACAGTAAAATCATTAGCCCCAACCCCGGTTGGACCTTTGTATCCCCAATCGTTAAATCTTAAGTAACTACCAGCAGTAGTTCCATAAGTCGCAGTATCAAAATATTTGTAATAGTCTGTAGGTGTTGCAGCGAAAGCTGACTGAGAAATAGCACCTAATAGTGCTACAGTAATTATTTTTCGATGATTCATTATAACTCCCCTCAAATCCTCAAAATCCTTCAACATTAAACAACCATTTGCCTGTATTTGCTTAACTTAGCTAAAAGCAAATTTTATTCCCCATATATATCCATATAATAACAAGCAAAATTTATACCATATTATATTTACATCTTAAAAAACAATACGTTATAAAATTAAATTAGCAGTTATATATATAATATTTAAAAAGCTGTAAAGAATGCTGACACTTTAAAATAGTTATTTCAATAATATCAATATGTTAGCTAAATATTTAAAAAAGGGGGGGTGTAAAGTTTTCTGACACTTTTGTGATAGCTGTATGAGGTCGGGCGTTCAGCACTAAATACTGGCTCCAGATCATCCGTACCTACTCGAAACCTATTACCAAACTGTGGGAGCGACGTCCTCCGTCTCGATAATAATCATGACCGAGAGGTGTGAGGGAGTATATTAGGAAACAAGGGCTTAGAATCCCCACCCTCTACCCAAAGGGCATAAATCCCAAAGGGAAGAAGATGGTTTTAAGCTGGTTGCTATTCAGGAACACTTATTTCAGCTCATTGTACGCCTTAATTGCATCATTTTTCTCACTATATTGTTGGTCAGCCTCTGCTGCCAGCTTCAGATATTTTGTAGCCAGTTCTTTATCACCCATTTTTTTATATATAGCACCTATGTGATATTGGAATATTGGAGCATTCGGGGACTTCTCGATAACCTTTTTCATATATGAAAGCGCCTCATCATTATTACCTGCTTTAAAATAAACCCAGGCTAATGTGTCCAGATAAACCGGTTCAGTACTATCTTTCAGTTTTTCCGCCAAAGATATGGCCTGATTAATATCAGTATCAGATAATAGAACTGCAAGATTATTAACAACCGTTAACATATCCGGATTTGACTTGAGCATATCACTGTATGTTTGTATGGCATCATTTGTTTTTCCATTTTTCTCATATAATATGGCAAGTTGGAACTTTAACGATTGATTATCGCTGACTTTTTCTATCCCGTTTTTCAGCGCCTTTTCAGCCATATCTGCCTGCCCGGATAATGCATGTATTTGCGATAAACGGGAATGTAAAATTGGCATATCTTCTGATATTGAAAGTGCTTTATTAATTGTTTTTCTGGCAGAATCATAATTTTTTTCTGCTATATACACTTGCGTCAATAACTCCAAAGGTACAGGACTGTCTGGATACTGATTAATCACCTTGTTAATTCTTGCAACTGCCTTTCCTGTTTCCTTATTTGATAAATAGGCTGTTACTATTTGCTTAAGGAATGTTAGCTTATCCTTTGTTTTATCGTACCCCTGCTCAAACTCAATAATTGCTTTCTCATATTTCTTCTGTCCCAAATAAAGCCCACCCAGCTGCTCATACCCGGTAGATTTTTCGGGATAAAA
>JAOUQA010000493.1 GCA_029879605.1 Gammaproteobacteria bacterium | reverse complement strand
GGCTTGCTTGTTATCTAACCCCCAAACAGGTGGGCCTTCATTAAATTTTTCACGATATTCACGAATTAAAGAAAAGTATTCATTTTCCAATTATATATCCCCATAAAATAATGAGTGTCACTCATACTCAATTACAGCCGCAACTGCGGCAGTTACACTAACCATATTGTCGAGAAACGCAATCTGATTATCATCGGATGATATTAAGAGATCATGCTCGAAGGCGAGTTGGTCGTTGATTAAGATGCTTAGGTGGGTCATTTGTTTCAATTTCACTGTATAATACTTTTCATCATGATACCTATATACTTAGAACTATCCATAAACAACACATGATTCTCTGCCCATTGTTCTCTACTCAAACCACGATCTGTGACAGCAGAAAACTTTGTGGGCGTGACGATATAGCTTTCCAATCGCAATTTCTTATCTTGTAGTCGCTCCTCAATTTCCTTAATCACCTTATGGAACTTCACTTTTTCGTACTCTGGCCCTTCGCGGGAGATGCCATGAGGCTCAATAAAAGTGACTACTTGCTGTTTGCCTGTCACTGCCCATAGAATGAAGTCTGGATAAAAATTACCTGACTCAAAAAATCCTATGCCTCTACCACGTGATTTATTACGCAGTAGATAAATAGATGTTTTGTTCTCCTGTAAGTTTTCTTCATTCGCTTCCAGCCAGCCCATCAGATCTACTACAAACGTTTTTTCACTATCATTGAGCGAAACGGGTGCTATTGTTATTGGACACTTACCATCAGCAAACAATAAAGGCTGATATAAATGATTGCTGAGAATACATGCCTTTAGCTGACCTGCCTCAATCAGTCTATGATGTTTTTTCTTTTTGAGTTCTTTTTCAATATCAGACTGTAGTTTCTTAATATCGCTTATCAGTTGCAGCTCAGTTGCATCCACCGTTAACTGATAGTACTCATCAAGCTCAGGTAGATTTTCGTCATTGCGATCCAATATGCGAACTTCAAGTCGTGGGAGAATAAACTCATCCGCCTTGTAAAGAAAATATTTCTTGCTGTATTTTTTCAGTAGCTCAAGTGCTATCTGGTTCCAAACACGCACATTGCTGTAACTATTCATCGATATCAGATTCTGCGGCACAGACAGTGTATACCAGTCATGATTCAACAGCAGGCCACGAATCGCCTGTGGTTGAATAATCAGGCTGTATAGGTTTTCTCTAGCCTTATACTGTTCCAACTCAAAATACAGTTTCTTGATATCCAGAAAAGCAATGTGTTCTTCTGTAAATGTGGCTTCATTTTGTTGCACAGCTGCCGCAGCACCTGCAGCGACATCCCTCGCGACTATGGCCTGTATTTTTGGATACCAGTCCACTTCAATGGGATTTTTTGTCAAATAATCTGGCACCTCACCAAATAATGGCATAGCACCATCACGATTAAAATTATATTCACGACCATCTGCTGCCTTACGTTTAGGACGAACTACTTTCAGTTTTTGACCAAAATCGTAGGTCACATTCATTGGAATCTGGAACACTTCTTTGCTGTCATTGCCCGGTAGACCTTCTTCCTGCAGAAAATCACGGAATTTCTCCATGAAATCCGCCTGCACACCAAACACATTCAAGGTTTCGATATAGTGAATATATTCCGGTTGGCTTACAGGAGTAGCTGCACGCGAACGCTTCAACGACCACTGATAACCTTTCAGACGTACACCGCGACCAAACAACTGAATGATCTGCGAACCTTCACTGCGCCCTACCCGCATCAAACCCAGTGTGCTCACACGCCAGCAATCCCAGCCTTCGACAAACTTCTTGGCACCAATCAGTAAGTTGACGGGTGAAGTAGATTCCTTAACACTGGCAAATTGTGCTGCAAGAAAATCGCTATCATCAACCACAATGGAGGGACAGTTACCTTTACTACACTCCTCTTCTACATGCTTTGCCAAACCCAGGGCATCACCGACATTGATTAATCCAAAATGCTGATCACCATTACCGGCCTTTAATACCAGTTCACCACTATCACCTTTAAGACGATGCAATTGCAACTGACCACCAGCACGATTATTAAATAGTGTTGCCAAAATATCAGCATGAATGTCCGCAGGCTTTTCACCTTTATGCAACCGGTCACGTAAAAACAAAAAGGCACCGTGAAAAATATCGTGCCCCGTCCCGTCCATCAAACCTGTACTACTGCCATCATTGTTCAGCAAGGTATCAATAG
>JAOUQA010000494.1 GCA_029879605.1 Gammaproteobacteria bacterium | reverse complement strand
AGCTGATACTGGTAAAAAAAGGTGATCTATTTTCAAGAAAAAATATGACCGATGGTAAAGACCTGCTTGAGAGGCGACTGGGTAATGAGGGTTATGCTTTTGCCAGGGTAGGTATTGTTCCAGATATCGATGATAATAATAAAAAAGTTAAATTAACTTATTTTGTTGAGCCTGGTAAAAAAGTTTATGTGCGCCGTATTAACTTCATTGGCAATTATGCAACTAATGATGAAGTATTAAGGCGTGAAATGCGTTTACTTGAAGGCTCTGAATTAAATAACAGCAAGTTAGAACGTTCAAAAGTTCGCCTCCAGCGCCTGGCTTATATCGAAGAAGTGGAAATCGAAAAACGACCCGTTGCTGGTACTGATGATATGATCGATATTGATATCGCTGTAACTGAACGTTTATCAGGTAGTTTTAATATAGGTGCAGGCTTCTCCCAGAACCAGGGCTTCGTATTTAATATGGGGCTGCAGATGGAAAATATTCTGGGTTCAGGTAATGGACTGTCGCTTAGTTTTAACAATGATAAAGCGAATACTGTTTATACCGCTTCATATACCAATCCCTATTACACCATTGATGGTATTAGTCGAACCTTGAGTTTTTCCTATCGCCAGAGAGATGCAGCTGAGCTGGATATTAGTAATTATTTATCCAATAGTTATGGCGCAAATATTAATTATGGTATTCCCCTGACAGAATATGATCGCATTAGTTTTGGTGTAGGACTGGAGCATACGGATATTATTCGCTCATTAAGTGCTACAGATGAGATTATTGATTTCCTCAATCTTTATGGTGAAGGCGGGGTAGATGCCTATGGATTCAGGGAAGCAGGTTTTGATTCGATGACCTTTGTCACCAGCTTTTCCCATGATACCCGTAATCGAACCGTTTTTGCTAACCGGGGTAGTCAGCAAACTTTAATGCTGGACTTTACAGCACCAGGCAGTGATAACGAGTTTTATAAACTGACTTACATGACAAAATTTTACGTGCCTGTTTATGATGAAATTACACTATTGTTGAAGACCAATATAGCCATGGGTGATGGCTATGGTGATAGTGATCGGTTGCCATTCTATGAGCGTTTTTATGCCGGTGGTTTAAGAACGGTGCGTGGTTTCGATAGTAACTCACTGGGGCCCAGGGCAACAATTACTTCAACAGCAATTGATCCGATTACTGGTCAGGCGTATATAGATACTGATCCAACTAGCCCGACCTTTAATCAGGTTATCACAACTTCGACCACGGTACCTCGAGGTGGTGATTTACGTACCGTGGCTGGCGCAGAGCTCATATTTCCTATACCCTTTGTTGAAAAACCACCGCGGTCAGTACGTTTGAGTGCTTTCTATGACATTGGTAATGTATTCATTCGTGATGAGGTTGATTATGATAAGGACCTGCTAAGAAGTTCTGCAGGCATATCGTTTGTCTGGCTGGCACCAATAGGGCCATTGCAGTTTAGCTGGTCAAAACCGATCAAGAAAGAACCGGGTGATAATACCCAGGGGTTCCAGTTTAGTATTGGATCGTTTTTCTAGAGAGAGAAAATATGAAAAGATTAGTCACAATTACAGTTTTATTTTTAAGTCTGGGTTTGCATTTCTCAGTTCAGGCAGCCGTCAAGATTGGTTATGTTGATATGAAGCGCCTGTTAACAGAAGCGCCTCAGATCGAAGCGATCAACAAGCGTTTGCACGATCGTTTTAGTAAGCCCAAGCAGGAACTTGAGAAAATGGCAGCTTCATTACAGCAACAGGAAAAAGATCTTAAGCGTGATGCCCTGTTAATGACAGAAAGTAAACTGACCAGCAATAAGCAGAAAATCATGGAAGATTTTAAAGCATTTCGTGAGAAAGAAGCGACGCTGACAAAAGAACTGCAGGAAGTCCAGAACAGGGAATTGTCCGCGTTTCGTGACGTGACCCGTGATGTTCTGTCAAAGCTGGCAAAAGAAGGTGATTACGATCTGATTGTGGGTGAAGGCGTTATCTATGCCGCAGACAAAATTGATATTACTAATCAGCTTCTCGAACGTTTAAAACAGATTGCTAAAAAATAGTTTATCCCGCTATGGCGTCATACACTCTTAATGAATTAGCAGAAAAAGTTGGTGGCAAAGTCATTGGTAATGGTGATTGCCAGGTAACTGCTGTGGCCGCCATTGAAGACGCAGCAGCCGGTGCTATCTGTTTTGTTAACAGTAGTC
>JAOUQA010000065.1 GCA_029879605.1 Gammaproteobacteria bacterium | reverse complement strand
CCAGACTTTAATATTTCCCTGGCATTATCCCTGTCCCTGCCTTCAGGTAAATCGACTTCTAATAACTGGGCGAAACCCAGCACTGCATTCATTGGCGTACGCAGTTCATGACTCATTCGTGATAAAAAGTCTGATTTAGCCCTGTTTGCCTTTTCAGCTTCCTCTTTAGTAGCCCACAACTCGTTTTCTGCTTGCACTCGCTCAGTAATATCCTCTACCAGGGAAGCAACACCTATAACCACACCATCATTATTTTTAAGTGGTGTGTTGTACCATTCACAGGTAATAAACTTCCCGTCTTTACGAATATTTTCATTCCTGCTACGAAACCCGCCTTTAGCATTTAATAAATGCTCCCACACTTCATCAACATGCTCAATAACCTCATCGGTAAGAATCAGGTTCCTGGCATTTTTACCCAAAGCTTCTTCTCTAGAATAACCAAATATTTTTTCAGCACTCGGATTCCATTCAGTAACACAGAAACCAACATCCCATTCTATTACGCCCATCGGGGTGCTTTTAATATGTAGATCATGCTTTTGCTGAGCCTGCTCCAGGGCTTCTTCCTTTGATACAGCTTCAAGCCTTAAGATAATATTCTGTTCAGAATTTTCGTGTATTTGCATCCCACTTTTCAACATAAATACATAAGCCAGGATCAGCATCAACATAAGAATATAGGAAAGCTCAGTACCCTCCATCGTTAAACTTAAAAATAACGGAGCCAGAATAAGACTTAAATAAAGGGGGTAGGTATATTTGCCATAGGATAAAGATGAAAGTGCACCTGATGCCATACCAACAAGAACAAAGGCACACATAACCTGGTGCAATGGATTATTTTCTGGAAATAAAAAAACACCCGCAGAACCCAATACCAGGGCTGACAGGGAAGACCCTGTATTAAAATACAATCCCCAGGCTGACATAGACTCATCACCGGGTTTGATTTTTTTATACGCCAGGAACAATAAGCCACGAAGAACAACAACAGTTATAGCAACTGAAAACCAGGTAACTAATATCTGAGAATGTATTGCCACCCACTGGGCAGCAACAAGAAGAATAGCAGTAAGAATATTGGCGATTAATGAAGCAGGCATTCCACGATACAGTAGACGCACCTGGTCAAAATAAGCCTGGCTGTAAAATTTATCAGTTAATACCTGGTTCAATATATATCCTTAGACATATAAAAAAAATTAATACTGAACCCACCCTATTAAATGTCTCTTTGATTCAGAAATTTGAAATTAAAAATCAAATAGAATATTTCTTTAATCGATATAAAAAAGCATCACGACTAATTCCCAGCAATCTTGCTGCGCGGCTTTTATTACCGCCACTTACGCCTAATGCCTGCTTCAGCAAATCCATTTCCAGGTACTCGAGATTCAAACCATGCAAGGGTAATTTAAATCCTGACGAACTCGTATCTGATGAAACAATATCGACGGGCAAATTAGTTTCCGTAATTTCCTGCCCGGCTAATAATACCACCAGGCGTTCACATAAATTGCGCAACTCTCTTACATTACCCGGCCAGCTATAATTCTGTAACTGCTTCAATGCGGACGAGGTAAACCGGGGTTTAGCCTTACCATACTGCTCAGCCAGGGAGGCAATAAAATAATTCACGATTAATAAAATATCTTTTTCTCGTTTTTTCAACGAAGGCAATTCGAGTGGAACAATTTTCAATCGATAATACAGGTCTTCCCGAAACAGTCCTTTTTTAACCTGCTCGGCAATATTGCGGTTAGTTGCCGCAACCAGGCGAACATCAATATTATGTGGTATTGCATCACCCACACACTGACATTCTCCATATTCAATAAAACGTAATAATTTTGCCTGTACAGATAATGGCAACTCACCGATTTCATCCAGAAAAACAGTGCCGCCTTCAGCCTGCTTTATATAACCTGGATGATCACTCACCGCACCAGTAAATGAACCTTTTTTATGACCAAATAACTCAGACTCCACCAGGGATTCAGGCAATGCCGCACAATTGATAGTTACAAATGGCTTATTATTTCGAGAACTGGACTCATGTATTGCCTGGGCCAGTAATTCCTTACCCGTACCGGTTTCACCTTCAATCAACACAGTGACATCGGTCGCAGCTACTATTTCAGCCGATCTCAACACTGATTTAAATTCAGCCGATTCACCTATGAGCTTTTCAAATGCATTCATCTCAACTTACCTGTAAACTAATGACGATGGTGCTGATGTTCATCATAACCCGCACCAAGATATAAACTGGCTATTGCCATTATCACAATCAACACACCGATAATTCTTCGTGTTTTCCGGGAACTGGCAAAACGTCGCAACCAGCTCGCCATGAACCCCGCGGAAATCATCGTGGGCAGCGTACCCAGCCCAAAAGCCAGCATCATACTGGCGCCCTGCACTGCAGAACCGGCTGTAATAGTCGACAATAGTACTACATATACCAGTCCACAGGGTAGCCATCCCCATGCCATACCATAAAGTAACGCCCTGGGGATGGAATTGATCGGTATCATTTTTTTTGCAACTGGCTGTAAAATTTTCCATACCGGCTGGCCAATCTTCTCCACCCGGGCCATCTGGGGAAACCAGCCAGCCAGGTAAAAACCGATTATGACCATGAAAATGACGCCAACATACTTCAGTACCTGGTGCGCATTATCCAGTCCCAGTGCTTTGAGTATTTCCAGGCCAAATGCCCCGGCGACCAGTCCCGCCGCCATATAACTCAAAATACGCCCGATATTCATTAAGCTGACAAAAACCAGCATCTGTATCCGGCTGGCACGGACTTCTGCCGGCAAACTTAAGCTCAGCGCACCTACAATGCCGCCACACATACCAAGGCAATGCAAGGTACTGGCCAGTCCAATAAAAAAAACCTGGGTCAGGGTAAGAGTAGAATCCAATTGCTTGATACTTTATCTGTTTTAAATGAGCTGCTATTTTAAGCCCAGTTTAAAGGACTGTATTGATTAATCACAGTAGATTCAATATTTACTGTCGAAATAGAAATTATCAGATATAGTCACGATGAACAAATAAATGAACCAACATTTTACCAGGGGATTATCATCGCCAAAATTCTTGTTACCGGCGCCACGGGTTTTGTCGGCAGTCATATCCTCCAGGCATTAAATGCTATTGATCATCCTGATGTCGATGTCGTTGCCGCCTGCCGGGATAAGCAAAAACTACCCGCCGGTTATAGTGGTGAAATTCGTGTTGGTGATTTAAGAGATGAAGATTACCTGGATCGAGTTTTAGCCGGTATCGATGTGATATGTCATGCAGCGGGCTGGCCCAGCCTGGAAACACATCAACAACAATCCAGGCAACACTATCTTGAACCCAGTATTGATCTTATAAACCGGGCGATTGAATGGCGCATTAAACGCTTTGTAAATTTAAGCAGTATCACCGTCACCCGTCCGGCACAAAGAAATGATCCACTGAGTGAAGGCAAACCCAGGCGTCATGCCAGCATGATCAATTGCCTGATCGCGGTTGAGAATTTTCTGCAAGCCCACGCCAGTGAACAATTTTCCGTGGTGAACTTACGCTGCGGCATTTACTCAGGTAAACAACTTTCGCTGGGCGTATTGCCCGCATTACTGAGTCGTATTTCAAATAAAGCCCTGCCACAGGTCAGTGGTCGATACGGCTATCTCCCACTGGTCGATGGCCGGGATATCGCCCAGGCCTTCACCCGTGCAGCACTGGCACCTGCCCTGCCCAGTTACGAATCCATTAACATACTGGGACCGGAAGTTCCCAGCCAGGCAGACATTTACAATTTCCTGCAGCGGGAATTCAAACAGGCCAAACCGGTTATAAAACTACCTGCCGGGCTGTTACCCCTGTACAGTATCTTCACAAGTATCATGCGTCATAATCAACAGGCGTTTTTACCCCGTGGTTTTACTGACTTTCTCATCAACCCATCAATGGATAATAAAAAATCAGCCCAGATGTTAGGTTATAACCCGGAAATCCACTGGACGGCTTCGCTGCAGGATAGCTGGTTAGCATTAAACAATCATTCGCAAGCCGGCTCACTGAGCAAATTCATCAACACCTCTGAATTCAACCAGTAAACCTTCACCACTCATTCAACAATACAATAATTAAAATACCAACCTGTTTTTAAAACAGACTGCAATTACTGACTTAAACCCTTACTGACAATTTCATACACATCACGGGCAATATCAGGCATATCAGCAATGCGACTCAACTGTTCTTTCATCAATAACTGTCGCGGCTCATCGTAACGTTTCCACTGAATTAAAGGTAATAGTAAACGGGCTGCAATTTGCGGATTCAAAGTATTAAGCGTCATAACACAATCGGCCAGCAGGCGATAACCATCACCACTCTTATCATGGAAAACAACCGGGTTGGCCTGGCTGAATGCACCAATCAAAGAACGTACACGATTAGGTACTTTAATATCGAATGCTTCATGCTGCTGCAAATCAGCAATGCGATTTAAACTACCAGGTAAAGCGGCGGTTGCCTGCACCATAAACCATTTATCAATCACCAGGTTGTCTTCGTTCCACTGCTGGTAAAAATCTGCCAGCACGCGCTCCCTTTCAGGACAATCAAGATGAGCCAGTGCTCGCAAGGCCGACATCTGGTCCGTCATATTCGTAGCCGACTCATACTGGTACATCGCCAGCTGCCGGGTTTCATCTTTATTGAGTTCAACCAGGTAAGATAAACATAAATTCTTTAAACTACGCTGCCCCATAGCATCAGCGGACAAATCAAACTGTTCAGCATAATTCGCATTAAAAACCTGTAATAAATCCGCTTCCAGTTGCCGTGCTAACTGGTAACGACAGAATTCACGCACAAAATGAATCGCATCCACATCAACCACGGTCATTAATTCAGCAAGATAATCTTCACTGGGTAAAGATAATACCCGGGCAGCCAGTGCTTTATCCAGCTGGGTATTATTCAACACGGCTTTAAAGGCACTGACAAAACTATCATCCAGTTGCAGCACTTTGCCCTGCCGATAATTTTCAATCAAACCCAGCATGATATTAATGGCTAACTGCTGGGCACTGTTCCAGCAATTAAATTCATCTGAATCATTGGCGCTTAAAAAAGCCAGCTCCTGATCGGTTAAATTATGCTGCAACTTTACCGGAGCCGAAAAACCTCTTAACAACGAAGGCACAACACCAGGTTCAATATTTTCAAAAACAAATTGCTGTTCAGCTTCCGTGACATCCAGTATTTTTTCAGTGCCAGCAATGGTTTCACCCTCAGCACTGATCAGTGCCATAGACAAAGGAATATGAAAAGGCTGGTTATCTTTGATAGTCGAGGACTGTTTTACATTTAAATGATACTGCCTGGCTGATTCATCATAGTTGCCAACAATGTTCAACTCAGGTGTACCGGCCTGGTGATACCAGCGACGAAACTGTTGCAGTTCTTTTTCATTAGCATCTTCCATGGCCTTAATAAAATCTTCCGTGGTTGCCGCTTCACCATCATGACGATCAAAATAAAGATCCATGCCCTTGCGGAAACCATCTTCACCCAGCAGGGTATGAATCATGCGAATAATTTCCGCACCCTTGTTATATACCGTTACCGTATAAAAATTATTAATTTCAACGTAGGAATCCGGCTGAATGGGATGAGACATAGGACCGGCATCTTCGGCAAACTGCCGGGTGCGTAAAATGTTTACATCATCAATGCGTTTCACCGTGGCTGCATTCATATCGGCGGTAAACTGCTGATCACGAAAAACTGTCAGACCTTCTTTCAGGGTTAACTGAAACCAGTCACGACAGGTAACGCGATTGCCACTCCAGTTATGGAAATATTCATGACCAATCACACCTTCGATATTAATAAAATCAACATCCGTTGCGGTATCCTGTTTAGCCAGCACATACTTGGAATTAAATACGTTCAACCCCTTGTTTTCCATAGCGCCCATATTGAAATCATCAACCGCGACAATCATGTAAATATCCAGGTCATATTCACGACCGTATTTCTGCTCATCCCAGGCCATGGATTTTTTCAGTGAACGCATGGCGTGATCACATTTATCCAGGTTATGTTTTTCAACATAAATACGACAATCCACATCACGACCAGACATGGTTTTAAAACTGTCAGTCACGCATTCCAGCTTACCTGCCACCAGGGCAAATAAATAACAGGGCTTTTTAAACGGGTCTTCCCAG
The DNA here is from genome assembly GCA_029879605.1 of Gammaproteobacteria bacterium. Classification (GTDB taxonomy): domain Bacteria; phylum Pseudomonadota; class Gammaproteobacteria; order SZUA-229; family SZUA-229; genus JAPHQX01. Next base: position 2,608 of record JAOUQA010000065.1, on the reverse strand, counting down.
GTAACAAAGTGCTTGCCATTCTCCAGCTCACCCGATTCAACCGGGTTACCATTGGATAACAGGACCGGGTATTTTTCTTTATCCGCAACAATGGTAGTAATGAATGTGGCCATCACGTCAGGACGGTCAAGGTAATAGGTGATTTTCCTGAAACCTTCCGCTTCACACTGGGTACAGTAATTGCCACTGGACTTGTACAACCCCTCCAGGGAGGTATTCTCCTGGGGCTTGATGAATGTTTCGATTTTAAGCACGCATTTTTCTGGCAGATTCGGAATAGCCAGCTGTTCATCATCAACCGTAAAATCAGCTGTTGCTAATTTCTGCTCATCAATAAAAACGTCACCCAGACGTAATTGTTCACCATGTAAAACCAGCCCCTGACCAGCCGGAACAGATTCATTTCGCCTGATCGTTAATTGCGAAACAACACGTGTTTCCTCTTCTCCCAGGTCAAATCTCAGGTTTACACTATCGACCCAGTAACTCGGGGGGGTATATTCTTTCAGGTAAATTGTTTTCGGTGTAGATTCTTTAGCCATGATTATCCAGTCTGCTCCCTCGTTCCAGGTGGAACTCAGTCATGTAATTATCAGTTATAAACTGTTGCCCGTTTTGTTAACGCACTTTAACAACTGGCTAAGAGATATAACATAGCTATAGCCCTCATATCACACAGTTTTCACCGCATTATCAGCCAGAAACCGTCTAAACCGTCGATACTCACCCCGAGACCAGAATCTTTGCAACAGCATGAGTCCTGGATAAAGTCAGCCTGAGATACAGATTCACTCCTGACCTCAATCACCATAGACACTGAATTGAGATGATCGCTTTACCCTGGTTAATAACAGTTTCAAATAACTTCTTATATTTATTAACCGGCAATTTTAACTATTGTTAATATAGGTTCTTCAATTTCACAATATAACCCACGAAAAACCCCTTAAAACCCCATTTAGACTGATTTTATATATCTAAAAAACTTTAATATGTAGTTAATTTTTAATGAATTCTATCTTTTAATGAGCAATTTAATTATTAAATCTGAAATAAACATTATTTTTATGGAAAAAGTGTTTCCAAAGTGTTAAAAAGGAGCGGTCATACGGGTAATCCATATTATTCAGTTGTGCCAGGTGTTTCGTTAGCAGGGAAGTTAATGGTTTACCGGTAGTACAAGTAGTCACGCTAATTAAATAATAATACTTGTTCGGAGGAAGCAATATGGTTTACACGCAAAAATCACCCGCGCTCTTCTATATTGGACTCATTATGCTCGCTATCTGGTTTCTGGCAGATGGCGGCTATATGGCGTCTTATATAGATCACCTGGCTGCGGGGAAGAAATATAAATACCTGTCGGAATTAACCACACTACCACTTTATTTTGGTATCGTTTCAGTTGCTATTGGGGCCTGGCAATGGTTTGGCAGCCATAAAGAAGGCAACTGGGATTATTACTCATCCACCCTGGCAGGCGGTATGTTCATACTCCTGATCGCCATGCTGGTTCGCTGGTTTATTGCACCTGAGATTGCCGTAGTCAGTATGTCGATGGGCAAGGTTGGTAATACCGATAAATATATCCACACACTCCTGGGGCTAAATTACGTTGTACTCGGCATTGTGACAGGTATCGTTATTGTCAATGTTTTCAAGGTTCCTGGCTGGGCCGAAAACGGGGTACGCCTGTCACGCCTGGGCCTGAAAACCGGGGTTATTCTGCTAGGTACACTGTATAGTGCAGCCGAGCTTAAAAACCTGGGTGGCCTGTCCATCATCATGATTGGCTTCTTCGTGCTGGGTTCTGTCGGCCTGGTGCTGTGGCTATCAGCTCATCGTAATGTACCTAATTCTATGGGCGGTGTTTTATCGGCCGGCATGGGGGTCTGTGGTGTATCAGCCACGGTTGCAGCCGCACCTGTAGTGCAGGCAAAATCTGTCGAGATTGCCTATACCATCGGCACCATCCTGATATGGGGTGTTGGCTGTATGTTTATCTTCCCTATTATCGGAAACCTGCTGGGAATGAGTTATGTACAGTTTGGCGCATGGGCCGGTACAGGTATTCTTAACTCGGCACAGGTTGCTGGTGCAGCCCTGGCTTACCAGCCCGATGGTATTGAAACACTCAAAGTGGCTGAAATTTTCAATATTACCCGTGTACTGGTATTACCTATCATCGTACTCTGGTTAGCCGTCTGGTATGTAAAGCGTGAAGAAGAAGTCACACATACTGTCAACGTGGGCACAGTCATCTTCGAGAAGTTCCCCATGTTCGTACTGGGTTTCATCCTGTTATTCGCTCTGTCAACCACAGGTATGTTTGCTCCAGCCAACCACTATAAAGGTAAATACTTTGGTAACACGGTTGAGCAGGGCTTTAAAGAATCGAACCTGTTAAAAGGCGAGCAAATTGCTGCACTCCAGGAAGAATCATCAAAAGTACAACGCCAGGATCGTAAAGATGCACTACAGCGTTTACTGGATAATGGAAAGATCATGAGCATCGAGGATGACGATACCATTCGAGGCCTGATCAATGCCAAGGTGATGTCAAAGGATTCAAACAAGATCCTCAAAAAAGCGCACAAGTCTGTTCGAC
>JAOUQA010000064.1 GCA_029879605.1 Gammaproteobacteria bacterium | reverse complement strand
ATAGAAGTAGACAGCCTGAGGGGCTTTACATTAATTGAATTAATGATCGCTCTGGCTATCGGCACGTTTTTGATAGCAGGTGTGTTCACTGTATCTATCAACACTCATGATAGTCGAAGAATTGTTGAGGCAGAAGTTAAAATGCTGGATGACGCTCGTTTTGCACTAGAGACAATTGGTTATGATCTGAGAATGGCCGGTGTTTTAGGTAAGCTGAATGAAAAATATCTGGTAATAAGTAAATCGATAACCACAACCGGGGAATGTTATGCAGGTTGGGCAACTAATACTACAAACCTGGTTTATGCTCATAATGATTCAGCTGCTGGAGTAGCAGGTTGTGTTAGTGATTATTTAACGGGTGATGTATTAGAGATGAGATATACAATGCGCAATCCAGTTGCAGCCCCTGACGCAAGTACAATTTATGTTTTTGGTGATGTGAATACGGCTGAATATTTTCAGGGTGGTAGTACAGCTGCAGGTGGCAAATTAAATTATCAGGCTGTTGCGCGTACCTATTACATTAATAGCTGGAGCGACGAACTAGGTGATGGTAATCCTTCATTACACATGGTGACACTGTTACCAGATGCAACCGTGGCAGATACGATGATTTTATCCGGTGTGCAGAATATGCAGATACAGTTTGGTATTGACAGTAACGGCGATGGCGCTGTGGATCAATACGTTGATCCATCTGCAACTATGAGCTGGGATAATGTTCTGACTGCGCAGGTGTGGCTGGTTGTGAAGTCGGAGGAGTATGTTATGGGATTTGATTCCAGTCAATCAGTTGTTTTGCCAACGGGCACTATTACGATTCCGAATGATGGATATAAACGCATTGTCGTAAATTCTGTTTTTAGACTAAGGAATTCAGGCAATGGTTAAGGTGGGTAAAAGATGTATATGAAAACTATAGCTAAACAAAATGGTGCAGCATTGGTTGTAGGAATGGTGGTTTTACTGATCATGACATTGCTAGGTATTAGTAGCATGGGTAGAACAACAACTGAGTTAAAAATGGCTACTAATGCTCAGACGCATAATTCTGCATTTCAGGCCGCGGCTGCAGCTTTAAAGCAGGTATTAGTTAAGCCAGTTGTAACAACTGTTAATTGGGATGATCTAACTGGTGATGTTGTTGCGTACACGGTTACTGATTTAACTTCAACAGAAATGGAAGTAAGTGTTGCTTATGTGGGTTGTCGTCTGGCTCCGGCAGGCTTTAGTATGACTGGTAGCTCAGGTTCATTTAAAGGTCTGATACACGAAGTAACTGGCACGGCAAGAATGATTAACTCCGGTGGTGACATACTGGGCTCAAGTACTCAGGTATTGGGTGTACAAACTATCAGGCCAGGCTGTTGATAGAATAATTGAGGTTAAGAATTATGAAATATTTTATTTTAAGTTTGATTGCCAGTGTGTTTATGTTAAGCATGAATTCGGCCAATGCAGCTGAGGAGCTTGTCTATTCACATGAAGGGCCAATTGATGCTTTTTATCTTGGCAAGGATTTGACCGGTTTTGTTAAAACAGGTAAATGTTATGGCTGTAAAGAAATGACATTCAAAATCACACCAGAGATTAAGGCTGAACTTAATGGTAAGCCTGTTCCATTAAGTAAATTTATATTATCCAAGCATAAACCTGACTGCTTAAAATTTAGCAGAAAGACAAACAAGCTGGTGAAAATCACCTGGGTTTCAAGGAATGAAAAATAGAAATATATCAGCATCAGTAGAGGATGAGGATTTAATTATGAAAATCTTACTGCAAAAACTTAAGCATTTTAGTTTTGTTTTGGCAACAACTTTGTATTGTTTGACTCCAGTATACGCAGAGGATATTGAAATTTATAAATCCGAGCACCTGGGTGTGGCGCAAGTTAATCCTAATGTATTATTTATTCTGGATACATCAAGTGGTATGGCAGACCCTGTTCCTTCGCCTGTTCTAGCGGGTTTCCCTTTGACCGGATGGCGACACAGTGATTTAACTGATACAGCGACGACTGATTATGCTGCAGCTGATTATGGAATCCTGGGTTACGAGGAAGATGGCATAACTCCAATATATTACACGCCTGGCCGTGACTATAGTGATACTGCCCATGCTGATGGTGGTAGTGGTTGTACTTTATTTGATCCTTCAAAAATTTATTATATGCCGAACAATGGGAGCCTGGCAGATCTAACTTGTTCAACAACCTATGCAAATAGTTCTTTTGCCCATGCCCAGTATAAATGTAGCACAGGCAGGAAAGCATTATTTGAGTCAGGTTTGCATAGTGATAATTATGTACAGTGGTTCGGTAATCCGAAAAATGTCTGGGCTGCCCCAAGTAGTACAAAAGCTACTAACATAATAGAGTGTAAGGCAGATCGTGGTGTTCATGGGCTAGATGCTGCTTCAGCTGATGGTACATTTCTGATTGATGGTGCAAATGGTCCATATAGTACAGGTGAAACATGGCCTAATGCATCATCAGTACAGATGACATTTTATTCGGCTAATTATTTAAATTATCTTCTTTATGCAAGAACTACTTCGGGCACCAATACCGAGGCTAAAATTGATATGTTGCGCCGGGTAATAACAACGATCATGACTGGTGTGAATGATTTAAATATTGGCCTAATGCGTTTTAATTCAAACTCTGCAGGTGGTGTAGTCAAACATCCCGTGCTAGATGTTGATGCGACTCGTAATGATATGTTTGCAACGATGAAAACCTGGATACCAGCTGGTGGTTCACCAATAAGTGAAGCGCTGTATGAGGCTTATCTTTATTTCGCCGGAAAAGCACCCTATTTTTCAGCTACAAGTGGTGGGGAATCGAATGAAGGGTCACAGACAATGCAAGATAAGGTGGTTGACCCTAATACCGGTGTCGCGGTTAATACAACGATATATGATAGCCCTGTAGACCTAGATTTGATTGAATGTCAGCGTCAGTTTGTCATCATACTATCAGATGGTACGCCACATGAAGATATAGGTATGTTTGATGGTACTGTGAATACATATAATCCAGCGCCAGCTATTCTTGAGCCAAATAGAGAGATTGAACAACTGCTTGGTGTTACAGAATGTGCCGGTAAAGGTTATGAGGGCTTTCCATCAACGATGACTGCTACTGGTCAGAGTGGCCGCTGCCTGGACGATCTTGCTGCGTATCTGCACGATACTGGCTTTTCTGCTTATCTTGGTTCAGATGTTGGAACAGCAAATGATATTACTTTAACAACCTATACGATTGGTTTTGGTGATCCTGCAACTGAAGATTTTTCATTGTTGCAAACAACAGCTGAAGTTGGCGGAGGTCAATATACATCTGCTCAGACACCTGAAAACCTTCTGGAGGTTATTCTTGCAATATTGAATGATATAAAAGGTATTCATACTACCTTTTCATCACCAGCGGTTTCGGTGAATGCATTTAATAGAACAACTCATCGTTCTGATCTGTATTTTACCCTGTTTAAACCATCAATCAGGCCTCACTGGGATGGTAACTTTAAGCGCTTTAAATTAAGTTTTAATGGTGATGTTCCAGTCATTGTTGATATCAATAATGATCCTGCGGTTAGTGCTACTACAGGATTCTTTGAGCAAACATCCCGTAGCTGGTGGACGCCTGATGCAGATGCGCCAGATGGGGAAGATAGTGCATCTGGTGGTATGGCGAGTAAGTTAACCAGTACTAGAAATCTTTATACAAATCTGGATGCCACCTTTCCAGTTAATTTGAGTACTGCATCGAATGAATTTATTGACACAAATGCTGGTATAACGAATGCTCTGTTAGGCTTGCCTGATATAACTGACCCGGTTGGTTTGCGTGAGCAGGTGATTCAGTGGGGAATGGGGTTTAGTGTTAATGGTGTTTTCCGTCGTAAGATGGGTGATCCATTACATGGACAGCCAGCCCTGGTTCAGTATGGCGGTACTATAGATAATCCGGAAATAACAGCATATGTGGTTACCAATGATGGTTTTCTTCATGCTGTGAATACGGCAACTGGAGATGAAGAATTTGCCTTTATCCCTAAATCCTTATTGCCGAATTTACATACGTTATATAGTGGAACTACGTCAGGTGCTAAAGTCTATGGCTTAGATGGCACAGTGATACCAGAAGTTAATGATGTTAATAGTGATGGTATTATTAATCCAGCAGATGGGGATTATGTTTATATTTATTTTGGTATGCGTCGAGGCGGAAATAAATATTACGCATTAGATGTAACGGACAAAGCCAGTCCAAAATTGAAGTGGGTAATAGATGGAAGTGCCGGTGATTTTGTTGAGCTTGGGCAAAGCTGGTCTACGCCAGTAATTCGTAAGATTCGTTACCAGGGCGCAGATAAAACCGTCATGATTGTGGGCGCTGGTTATGATGTTAATCAGGATGCAGTTACAGTAAGAACAGCTGATAGTATTGGTCGAGGTATTTTTGTTATTGATGCGCATTCAGGTGCAATGCTGTTTAGAATTGGTCCTGATATAGGCGCTCATTTGCAATTGGCCGATATGCTGTATAGTATTCCGTCGGATGTATCACCTGTCGATAGTAATGGTGATGGTTATGTAGATCATCTTTATGTTGGTGATATGGGTGGGCAGCTATGGAGAGTGGATATTGATAATATTCGGGGAGATGACCCAGCACAAACGTTGTCAAATATAATCACGGCCGGACGAATTGCAGATTTAGCGGGTACAACAGAAGCAACAAATAGACGTTTTTATTATCCTCCAGATGCAGCGATCATGAAAATGTCTAATGGTACATCAGTACTGGCGCTTGTTGTGTCATCCGGTTATCGTGCTCACCCAACCTATAAAACGACACAGGATAAGATGTATATGATCAGGGATACCCCAGTTCATGGTGCGCCAGTAAGCTATGTCACATTAACTGAAAACAATTTGTATGATACAACGAGTAATATTATTGGGCAGGGTACAGATGCGGAAGTGAGTACAGCCGGTAATTCGTTGAGTTCAGCTAATGGCTGGATGATTGATTATAATATGAGTATTGGTGAAAAAGGTTTGTCTAAGGCGCTTATTTTTAATAATGAAATATTTGCCACAACTTATGTGCCGAATGATCCAAATGCTGTTGCAGATAATCTATGTACGCCAAGAGAAGGCAGTGGGTTCCTGTATCATATTTCATTGTTTGATGGAACGCCGAAGAAAAACTATGATACGACTGTGGTAGATGATATCGATAATTTAACAGTTGAAGATCGCAAAGTGCAGCTAACAAGAAGTGGTATACCTGCTGACCCAACTGCTATTATGACTCAGGATGGATCTGCTATATGTGTCGGCCCTCAATGTCAGACACCACCAGATATTACCAAGCATAATGAAACATACTGGTATGAAAAATAGATTTTAGATAAAACATCAGGATATGATTGGAAGAACTATGAAAAATAATAATGGTTTTACATTAATAGAGTTAATGATTGTTGTAGCAATAATGGCTATTTTAGCTACAATCGCAATACCTAATTATTCTCAGTATGTGACAGAAACACAACGTGCTGATGCGCATACCGCTCTATTGAGAATGGCAGATTTGCAGGAACGGTATTATTCAAACAATAATACTTATGCTGCAAATGCAGATATTGCTCAGGTTGGCGGCACAGCAACAGAAAATAATCATTATACAATTGCTATAACTTCAGCAAATGTGAATGCATATACTCTGGTGGCAACGGCCACGGGTTCCCAGGCTAATGATACCCCCTGTGTGTCAATTACATTAACATCTGCAGGTGCAAAAACACCAGCAGAGTGCTGGGGTAAATAGTTACCTGAGTTCTTTAGGTAGCTGAAAAACTATTTGTTCTTTAGGTTTGCTGTCCTCATTAAGAGAGACAGCAAACCAGTCTTCCAGTTGTTGAATAACTTCCTGTACCAGTACTTCAGGTGCTGATGCACCAGCCGTTATACCTATGCGATTTTTATTAATGAACCAGTCTTTTTTGAGTTCTGTTGCATTGTCAATAAGGTGGCTTTCTATATTTCTGTTTGATGCAAGTTCTTTTAGTCGGTTAGAGTTGGAGCTATTGACTGAGCCAACTACAAGGACAATATCGCATTTGTCTGTTAGCTGTTTGACCGAGTCCTGCCTGTTTTGGGTTGCGTAACAGATATCATCTTTTCTTGGCCCCTTGATATTGGGAAAGCGATTTTTTAGAGCATCAATGATGGTTATTGTGTCATCAACGGATAAAGTAGTCTGGGTAACGAATGCAAGTTTTGTATCATCACTAATTACAAGTTGGCCAACATCTGAGGCTGTTTCTACCAGGTAGATTGCGCCATCACCATGATTAACATATTGGCCCAGGGTTCCTTCGACTTCAGGATGACCAGCATGGCCAATGAGAATGACATCGAAATTATTTTTGGCATGGCGAGCTACTTCAAGGTGAACCTTGGTAACTAGCGGGCATGTTGCATCGAATATTTTAAGTTGACGGTTTTGTGCTTCATTAAAAACAGCCTGGGATACGCCATGGGCACTGAAGATAACAGTTGCCTGATCGGGGATTTCAGATAATTCCTCAACAAAAATAGCGCCTTTATCTTTAAGACAATCGACCACGTAACGATTGTGAACAACTTCGTGGCGTACATAAACTGGTGCACCGAATATTTCAAGTGTGCGTTCTACAATTTCAATAGCACGGTCAACGCCGGCACAAAAACCCCTTGGATTCGCGAGATGAATTTCCATGATTAATCATGCTCCTGAGGTAATTTAACATTGATAATATCTGCTTCAAAAAGCAGGGTATGGCCAGCCAGTGGATGACTGAAATCAACAATTACTTCATTGCTGTTAATTTCAAGTATTGTGCCTGGAATTTCTTGATTATCAGGGCCGTCAAATGCAATGATTTGACCAGGCTCAGGTGTCAGGTCTGGTGGAAAATCATCAGCTGGAATTGAATGTTGATTGTTTTCATCAGGATATCCAAAGCCATGCTCAGGGATTATTACGGACGATATTTTGTTTCCCTCAGTATGATTTAGTAAGGCCTGTTCCATGCCTTCAGTTAGTATGCCATCGCCGATGATGACTGTAAGTGGTTCGTCATTGTAACTGGTTTCGACCATAGTACCGTCTTCAAGTGAGAGTTTGTAATGTAAAGTAACTTCGCTGTTATGCTGGATTTTGTTCATGATGATTTTTAAAACTATCGATTATTAAAAGGATCGCACCAGTAGTTATTGCTGAATCAGCAATATTAAAAGCAGGCCAGTGATGATGCTGAAAGTAGATATCGATGAAATCAATGACATGTCCATAGATGCTTCGATCAATTAGATTTCCAATAGCCCCGCCAAGAATTAAGGCAATAGATGTAATTTGCAGTTTCTGTTCAGGTTTTAATTTCTGCAGCCAGAAAAAAAGTACGATACTGATAATGCTGGAAAGTGAAATAAAAAACCAGCGCTGCCAGCCACCTGCATCACTAAGAAAGCTGAACGCTGCGCCAGGGTTATAAACCAGAGTCAGGTTAAACATGGGTATAATTGCGACAGGTTGTTTGTATATTAAATACGAGTCAGCCAGAATTTTTGTTGACTGATCTAGAAATATAATGAGTAAAGTAATCCAGCCCCAGCGTTTAATTAATAAAATAATAGAATCATGCATGACGACGTTTTTCACCTGTACCAGTTACGTTATCTATGCACCTGCCGCATAGTTCAGGGTGTTCATCGTGGCTGCCAACATCATCTCTGTGGTGCCAGCAGCGTACGCATTTCTGATTGCTTGTTGCACTGGCCTGAATATAAAGCTTTTTATCTGATTCTGTTACTATTTCAATTGCTGATTCAGGTTTTTGATCGGTCGGATAGGCAGACGCCTCGGAGGTAATAAGTACAAAACGTAGTTCTTCTTCAAGTGCGGATAATTTTTTTAATAAGTCATTGTCGCAATAAAGCTTAACTTCAGCATCAAGAGACGATCCTATAGCGCCTGCTACGCGGAGCTGTTCTAGTTGCTTGCTTACATGATTTCGAGTTTCCTGAATATCGAACCAGAATTCAAGATTCATGGTTTCAGCAGGGTCGAGATCAAATAAATGTTTATACCATGTATCAAGTAAAACACTATCACTATGAGACCCTGGAATCGCCTGCCAGATTTCTTCTGCTGTGAAAGATAGCACAGGTGCCATCCATCGGGTCATGGCTTCTATGATGTGATACATGGCAGTTTGTGCGGAACGCCTGGCGATACTGTTTTTTTGAGTTGTATATTGACGATCTTTGATAATATCAAGATAGAAGCTGCCCATATCAACTGTACAAAAATTATGTAATTTTTGATAAATAAGATGAAAGTTATAATCTTTGTAGGCAGTGATAATTTCATTTTGCAAATGGAAAGTTTTAGCAACTGCCCAGCGATCCAGTGCAAGCATTGAGTTTTTATCAAGCATATGTTCAACAGGGTCAAAACCATTGGTATTTGCCAGAAGAAAACGAGCAGTATTTCTTATGCGTCGGTATGAGTCAGCGACGCGTTTAAGTATTTCATCAGAGACCGTCATTTCAGCGCTATAATCTGTAGCAGCTACCCAGAGACGTAAAATATCTGCACCGAGTGAGTTACAAACTTTTTGCGGTGCAACTACATTGCCAAGTGATTTGGACATTTTTTTGCCATCAGCATCAACTGTGAAACCGTGAGTTAATACTGATTTATAGGGTGCCACATTATTTATGGCAACAGATGTTAATAACGATGACTGAAACCAGCCGCGATGCTGATCTGATCCTTCCAGGTAAAGATCTGATGGAAAATGCAG
>JAOUQA010000492.1 GCA_029879605.1 Gammaproteobacteria bacterium | reverse complement strand
GGTTTTATATATCCTGGGCAAGCTGGGTTAGATTGCTCATCATAACATTCGTCTACTCTGAAACTATATATAACTACAGGGTCTTCAACACTTCCCTCGCCCTCAACTTCGATTGACCCATCGCCCCATAATGCTGATGGTACATTTCTAAATGAGAAAGTTCTAACAATTGTATTACCAGGAACACCAGACCAATTATCAGTCTTGCGAAACAAATAACCCTCACCATTAGCATTCTTATTGCCTAAATGAACCTTCATATCTGCATCAGTTTCTTTGTTGGTGGTATAACGATATATTAGACCATTTATATCAATACCTGGTACTGATGGTAAAATAGAACTCATGCCCCAGCTCAAAGAGCTGGAGGCTGCGTTCTTAGTCACACCATACGAGTATGGATCACAATAAGAGTAAGAAGGCCAGAGTGCTAATAACAACACCCAAGCCCGTTTTGGTTTCAATGTTTTCATTAAACATCTTTCTCATTGGGTTATTTTGTTCACGTTCGATTTGCTCTTTTACAGCTTCCATCTCCCAAGCAATCCTAGCTTTATCTCCAACTAAACCATCTTTAGGGCAAGGTGTGCCAGCATTTAGCATGGCGTCAAATACACGCTCATCTTGGCACATTACAGATACAGCAGCTACCTTCATGCCCATATCATACATAGTTTTAGCGTTTTTCAATTTTTCACAATTCATATCACGCACTGTTCTGCCAGCAGATATTCCAAGTATTTGTGTTTGGACTGCGCCAGCTACGCCTACAGTACATAGGTCAGAGTTGCTTGCGCTAATTTGTGGGGATATTGCGGAGGGTGGTGGGCTGTTGATTGTGGTGTCCATAGTTCCGTTAGATATTACAGTGCTTTCAGACTTAATAGTATCATCGTCTTCTGCATACGCAAGGCCACCAGTAAGTAACAGACACACGATTATAAATAAACGTATCATTTTCGCTCCAGAATGCGATCCATCTTAGCGTCTAATAAGTCAAGCCGACCAAATAATCTATTCATCGACGCAGAGTTGTCGCTTTTAGTTACATACTCTTCTCTAGTACGATTTAATAAGATTTGCAATCTTTGCATTTCAAGCACGTAACCACGTAGGACAAAGCCTATAAAACCAACGCCTAGCGTTAGTACGCTGCTCCATAGGTCTGTCATTTCCATCAGTAGTTACCTTCCCAGACACGTAGTGCGCCAAATTCGTTACTCATTAGCTTTCTCTTTAACACATCTTTGACTGCTTGTGTATCCGTCCATTCAACACCAGCTTCTTTTAACCATATACCAAGCATAGCCATATCAACATTGCCTACATGCTTATAGTCTGATCCAAATGAATTATCAGTAACTTCACGGGCATATGCAGCATCCCTTAACGCTTGCCCGCCATCATGTGTTTTCTTAATAAGTATCTGATCGCCTTCAAAGTACATTTTCTCTGATATTTTGTTTGATAAATTTGCCATCTGTCATTCATTTCTTAGATTTAGTTCCGTTACATTTCCAGCGTTTACGTGATAAGTTTAATGGGCTGTTAGGGTTGCTGGCAGCTTTAGGTGAGCGTCTTTTTTGGCCAGCAGATCGAGCGCAGTATGCATCTCCTTTTGATGTACCAGGTCTTACTCTTGGCCCACCATCTTTAGCTTTACCAGCCTGCCCGTAGCTTACACGCTTGCCACTAGCAGTAACTTTAACTTTAGCTTTGCCTTTACGTGGTGTAGCCATTATTTATCTTCCCAAGCTTCATTTATGTTTGGTGTAGATGGGTCATCTGATTTAAGTGTTCCGTTTGTGTTTCTAGCACGCTTACGCTTTAGTAGAGGCTTCTTTGCAGGCTTCTCTACAACGTCTTCCATAACTGTAATTATATGGGGGCGTAATTTATTTATTTTAGCTATTTCTTCATCTGGCAGTATAACAGTTTCGCCTTTTTCTACTCGGCCTTTGCTGCAATGTAATTTAATTGCATTCACTAATACTTTTTTCATTTTAGTCTCCAATGATGTGAAAGGGGCAACCGAAGCTGCCCCTAGTTTTACACTACTTATGAAGTTGTGTTGTCAGCAATGATACCATTTGCTTTTTCATTTTTAGCACAAAGTGTTAGCTCTGTTACAACTTGACGTGTTGTGTTGTCGCCAGTTTTCGCTAGTGCAACATTCTTTGTTCCACGTAAAACTGCAACTTCCCACATGTTGTCTTGCATGATGAAGACGT
>JAOUQA010000491.1 GCA_029879605.1 Gammaproteobacteria bacterium | reverse complement strand
TCTCACTATCAACCACATCCATACCAACACCACGGCCAGCCACCTGCGTCACCTGCTCAGCAGTGCTAAAGCCGCTCTTAAGAATAAACTGCAGTACATCATGATCTGTCAGCTCATTGTCTTCATAGAGCAGCCCCTGTTTAATCGCTTTTTTGCGTATCGCATCAGCATTTATGCCCGAACCATCATCCTCAACCTTGACAATAACATCTGTACCCTGGCGGCCAACTGTAATTTTTATCAGTCCTGCCTCAGGCTTACCTACAACTAAACGATCTTTAGGCATCTCAATGCCATGCGCGACAGCATTACGCAGCATATGTTCAATTGGCGCTACCACACGGTCAAGAATAGTACGATCAACTTCCTGTTCCTCACCGACAATCTCTACGTTGACCTCCTTTCCTAGCTCTCTGGATGTTTGGCGAACAATACGACGCAATCGTGTCGACATTCCACCAAATCTAACCATTCGTGTACGCATCAAACCTTCCTGCAAATCGGTACTGATACGTGACTCCTGTAATAGCAGTGTTTCAGAGTCGCTTACAATTTCAGATAGAATATCTTTAATACTATCCACGTCACTCGCCGTTTCGGCTAAACTTTTAGCAAGCTGTTGCAAGGTTGAGTAACGATCCATTTCCAGCGGATCGAAATTCTCATCATAATCATCTACTTCCTTTTCGTAACTTGATCGAATCTGAATCTCAGTTTCTATTTCAAGTTTACGAAGCTGCTCCTTAAGTCGGATTACAGTCTGATTTAATTCCTTAAGGTTAAAACCGATATCAGTAATCTGTTTACCCATGCGCGCATGATGAATATTTACCTCCCCCGCATAATTAACCAGGCTATTCAGCAAATCAGCACGAACTCGTACCTGCTCCTGAGACTCCTTAAAATTAACATCAGTAGCTCGTTCGCCCCAATGTGGTTTGTCTTCCTCTCGATCTGCCTGTCTCCGTTTGGGTGCCTCTTTGGCTTCGCTTATATCTACACTTACTGACTCATCAGCCTCTTCTAACTTTATCTGCTTTTCATCACTCGTAACGGCATCCTCTTCCGTCACTTTGTCTTCATCATCACCAAGTAAATCATCTACTTCCAGATCAAATCTTTCAACAATACGCTGCTCCGGTGTTTCACCTCGCATAATTGCTTCAATTCTTGCAATTAAGTTACCAACTGATTTTAGTGGCTCCCTAGTTTTAACATTTTGAAGCATGCCATTTAATGTATCGAGCGATTCATGCAGAACATCAAAAAACGCCTTACTCGGCTTTATTTTCTTCTCTTCTAGTAATATAACCATTGACTCTAGAACATGAGTCAAATCTCCCACGGGTACCAGGGTAGCCATACGTGCACCGCCTTTGAGCGTATGCATATGCCTCTGCAGCTCATTAACACTGGCGGCATCTTCTTCATTATCATGGAGCTTACTCAAGGTACTTTCACAATCCTCTAGGAGCTCTTCAGCTTCTTCGAGGAAGATATCAATCAGGTCATCATCGACATCACTATAGCTATAGATCGTTTCTTCTAACTTTGGTTGCTGCTCAGGTACATGTTTCTGTGGCGCTAGTTCTTCTGTAACTTTATTGCCTGCATCTTGTTTCCTGGAAGCCTCATGCGCTGGCAATGCCTTTTGCAGCTGCTGCTTCAGCTCAGCCTGTACAGCTTTATTAATTCTATCCAGCAGGCCCTTATTCGGTACAGGCATTCTTCCTGACTTCAGCTGGTCTAGCATCGTATCTACATTAGCCACAACCTCGGCGATAATTGCAGCGACATTATCTGGTATTACTTTATCTTCGGCATCTTCCCTGGCGACAACATATTTTTCAATGGCACCACATATTTCTGCAATCGCCTCTATTTCGGCTGTGCGAGCACTGCCAAACAATGTATGCAATGCCCTAATCAGATTATTGCTTGCTTCCAGATGTTGCTCACCCGACTCATGCCTGGCAACCAGATCCTTTACAACGTTTAGATGATTAGTACTTTCATCGTAATATATCTGGAAAAGCATTGGATCCATATTCAGGCGTGGCATCTCGCCTGAATAAGCTATATCCTTCTTATCATCGATTTCTATGACAAAATCATCTATATCCTCACTTGAAGACACATCTTCCAGTGAAATTTCGAAATCCTCATCAGCCTCTAATACAACTTTATCTTGATCAGCTTCTTCATTTTCAACAGACAGGCCTATTTCATCCA
>JAOUQA010000490.1 GCA_029879605.1 Gammaproteobacteria bacterium | reverse complement strand
CTCGTGTTGCTATCCTGCAGAAAAAGGCCGAAGAAGCAAATATTGCATTACCTAATGAGGTTGCCTTTTTTATCGCTAAACGTATCCGTTCTAATATCAGAGAGCTCGAGGGTGCTTTTCGCCGGGTTATGGCAACGGCTAATTTTACCGCCTCACCGATCACTCTTGATTTTGCTAAAGAAGCCTTGCGTGATTTAATCGCTCTACAGGAACGTACCATAACTATTGATAATATTCAAAAAACCGTGGCCGAATATTACAAGATACGTACCTCTGACTTGCACTCAAATCGACGTAGCCGATCGATCACCAGACCAAGACAATTAGCAATGGCTTTATCAAAAGAATTAACTAACCATAGTCTGCCCGAGATCGGCGCCGCATTTGGTGGACGTGACCATACTACGGTATTACATGGTTGTAGAAAGATTGCTGAATTAAGAGAATCAGATAACCGAATAGATGAAGACTACAAAAATATGATGCGAATATTAAGTAATTAACACCTTATTAACAGCTATTAAAACAAAAATGAAAAACTGTGTGTAAAATGTGAGTGCACCTGTGATAGCTTGTAAACAAAATATAGAAAAAAACTTATCCACAAACCATTGACAGTTAAACAGCACTTAATATAACTTTTATAAGAACAAAAATCATAATTTAACTTATTGATTTATATAAATATATTTTACTTATCCCCATAAATAAGTGATACATAACTATAACAATAAATATATATAAAAAGATAAATAATATATAGGTACCACGATGAAATTCCAAATCGAAAAGGAAACTTTGCTTGATCCGCTTCAGCAGATCATCGGTGCAGTAGAAAAAAGGCAAACTATGCCTGCACTTTCTAATGTTCTAATTCGGACAACAGAAAATACGTTAACACTTACTGCTACCGATCTAGAGATAGAACTGGTAAACCAGGTAGCAATGATTGTTGATGAACCAGGAGAAATAACTGTACCTGCCCGTAAATTACTGGATATCTCTAAATCTTTACCCAATGAATCTATCATTAATTTTAGTGTTAATGATAATAAAGCTTTGGTGCAATCTGGACGTAGCCGTTTTACACTGGCCACATTACCAGCCAATGATTTTCCTTCACTTGATACGATCAATAGTATTTACGAATTTGAAATAACTCAAAAAACATTACGTGACATTATCGATAAAACAGCCTTTGCTATGGCTCAGCAGGACGTCCGTTATTATTTAAACGGCCTGATGCTCGAAGTAAGTTCCAATAATTTACGTGCTGTTGCTACCGATGGTCATCGTCTAGCCTATTGCGAAAAACAGACCAATGCTGATATTGCTGATATTAAGCAGGTTATCTTACCTAGAAAAGGGGTCCTGGAGCTAGTACGTTTGCTAAATGACTCTGATGAAATGGTGAAAATTATTCTGGGCAGTAACCACCTGCAGGTAGAATTTAATCAGTTACGCCTGACTTCAAAACTCATCGATGGTCGTTTTCCTGATTACAATCGCGTAATGCCAACCGACAGTAACAATATAATCACTGCCGATCGCGATCAACTACGCCAGGCGCTAATACGAGCATCTATTCTTTCAAACGAAAAATACCGAGGCATCCGTTTAACACTTGAAAATAACCTGATCAAGCTTCAGGCACAAAATCCTGATCAGGAAGAAGCGGACGTCGAACTTGAAATCGACTATTCTGGCGATAATATAGAAATTGGTTTTAACGTTAATTATATGCTGGATGTTTTAAACGTTAGCGGTTCAGATACGATACAGGCGGCATTACGTGACTCAAACAGCAGCTTTTTACTGACTTACCCTGATCAGGAAGATTGTAAATACGTTATCATGCCCATGCGTTTATAATGTATTAAGATATTATAAACCCTCTTTTTTATGATTATATGCACACATTAATGCCTTAAAAATGCAGTTAAGGCAACTTCAAATAACTAATTTCCGTAATCTAAAAAATGTTGAACTAACACCGGTTAAAGGCGTTAATTTGATCTGGGGAGATAATGCATCTGGGAAAACCAGTTTACTGGAAGCAATTTATTATCTTAGTCATGTCCGTTCATTTCGTAGCCAATATGTTACAGATTTAATACTTAGGCAATCTCCTTATCTTCAACTGGTTGCTAGCTTACAAACCTCAGAGCAACAAACTATTCCTCTTGGTATTCGCCGTAGCCGCAATAAATCCCAGATTCGAGTTAACAAACAA
>JAOUQA010000063.1 GCA_029879605.1 Gammaproteobacteria bacterium | reverse complement strand
TACCGGCCCGATGACTCATCAGCTGGCAGAAAAATTACAACAGGATATTAATGGCTTTGAATTTTAGAAAATTAATTATTTTATCTTCAATCGTCTTCATCGTTGCCAGTCTTGATGTATTTATTTTCATGACTCAGCCAATGAAAATTAATCAATCATTTGAATACGAAATAAAACGCGGCGCGTCAGTATCGGTGTTAAGCCGCTCACTATATAACCAGGGTATTTTATCCCGGCCTTATTACTTGTCGATTTATGCCCGTATCACCGGCCAGGCCAGTCAGTTGAAAGTGGGTGAATACACCATTGAGCCAGGCATGACTCCGTTCAGCCTGTTAAAAATTATTGTTGCCGGTCGTGTGAGGCAATATTCGATTACCCTGGTTGAAGGCAATAACTACTGGCAGATGCTGGAACAGGTTCGTCAGTCACCACACCTGGAGCATACCCTGACAAATATCAGCGATGAACAGATCATGTCGCACCTGGGTTATGACAACCAGCATCCGGAAGGCCGTTTTTACCCGGATACCTATCACTTTCCCAGGGGCACCACGGATGTTGAATTCTTACGTCGAGCCTATGATCAGATGGAACTACATCTTGCTGAGGCCTGGCAGGGGCGTGATGAGGGTTTGCCGTTTAAGACACCTTATGAGGCGCTGATCATGGCTTCCATCGTTGAAAAGGAAAGCGCCCTGGCGTCTGAACGCACGGTGATTGCCGGCGTGTTTATCAATCGCTTGCGCAAGCGAATGCGCCTGCAGACAGACCCGACGGTGATTTACGGCCTGGGTAAAAACTTTGATGGCGATATTCGATTCCGTGATTTACGCACTGATACCCCTTACAATACCTACACTCGTAGTGGTCTGCCGCCGACGCCCATTGCCATGCCGGGTATTGAAGCTATTAAAGCTGTCATGCACCCCGAGAGCACGGATTATTTATATTTTGTAGCCATAGGTGATGGCAAGGGTAGTCATGCATTTTCGAGTACGCTGGCTGAACATGAAAGCCTGGTCGATAAATATCAGCGCAAAAAAAGACGTAACAAAAAATGAAAGCACAGTTTATAACCCTGGAAGGTTCCGAGGGTGTGGGTAAAACCAGTAACCTGGAATATATAAAATCCCTGCTCGATGCTTCAGGCATTGATTATATTGTCACCCGCGAACCCGGTGGCACTCCGCTCAGTGAAGCCCTGCGTGATCTGTTGTTAGGCCATGATTACAAAGGCATGGCGGATGATACTGAATTATTACTGATGTTCGCTGCCCGGGCAGAGCATGTGGCCAAAGTTATTAAGCCGGCCCTTGAAAAAGGGCAGTGGGTACTGTGTGATCGCTTTACTGATGCCACCTATGCTTACCAGGGCGGTGGCCGCCAGCTGGATGTACAACGTATCGAGGGACTGGAGCAATGGGTTCTTGGTGATCTGCGACCGGATCTTACCCTGTTGCTCGATGCGCCCGTCGAGATTGGCCGTGAGCGAGCGGGTAAACGCAGTGAACCGGATCGCTTTGAACAGGAACGGGATGCCTTCTTCAACCGTGTTCGTGACTGTTACCTGGCACGGGCTGAAGTCGAGCCGGATCGTATCAGGGTCATCGATGCCTCGGGCGACCTGGCGTCGGTTCAACAACAAATCAAACAGATTTTCGACCCACTGCTGGCTTCATGATTTATCCCTGGCAAACCACTCAATGGAACAGCTTGCTGGATCTTAAACAGCAGGACCGTTTACCCCATGCCCTGTTGTTTAAAGGCATGGCCGGCACCGGCAAGTATGACTTTGCCTGCCAGTTTGCCCGGGCCCTGTTGTGTAAACGGGTGGATAGCAAGGGTCAGGCCTGTGGTCAGTGTGATGCCTGCCAGCTGATTGAGGCGGGTACTCACCCGGATTTCCTGCAACTGGCACCTGAGGAGCCAGGCAAAGCCATTAAAGTGGACGAGGTACGCAGCCTGTGCCAGGAAATGCAGCTCACCAGTCAGTATGGCGGGTATAAGCTGGTAATTATCAACCATGCTGACAGCATGAATATCAATGCTTCCAACAGCCTGTTAAAAACTCTCGAAGAACCCACGGCAAATTCTATACTGATCCTGGTATCATCCAGCCCCCATCGACTGCCGATCACGATTCGCAGCCGTTGCCAGAATGTCATGTTTACCAGCCCTGATACTGCAACGGCTCTGGACTGGTTGCAGGCTCATGCCTGTCAGCAGGCTGAAACCCTGCTAAGCCTGGCCCATGGTTCACCGCTGGCCGCACTGGAACTTGGCGAGTCGGGAGACCATGAGCAGCGCGATACACTGGTCAATGCCATATTGGCCAGCAGCCAGGACAAACCCATTGTCGGTCATGCTGAAAGCCTGTCCAAATTACACAGTGAACGTTTACTCAACTGGTTTTATGACTGGCTAACGGACCTGGTGAATGTTCAGCAGGGAGCTGAGACTTCTCGACTGGTGCATATCGATAAAGTGAAAGAATTGAACCAGCTGGCAGGCAAAATAACCCTGAAAGGACTATATTTATACATGGATCAGCTAAACTTGATTCGCAGGGCGCAATCTATACCCATGAATACCCAGCTCATGTGGGAAGATTTGCTAATATCCTGGAAACAGTACATACAACGATAAACAAAAGGTAAGGGCAAACATGGCGGCAGGTAAATCACCAAGACAGGGCATTTTATCACTCACCATTAAAGATAAATCAGCACTCTATGCAGCGTACATGCCCTATGTGAAAAATGGTGGTCTGTTTATACCTACCAACAAGGCCTATAACCTGGGTGATGAAGTCTTTATGCTGCTGACCCTGATGGATGAAAAAGATCGTGTACCGGTCGCTGGTAAGATCGTCTGGATTACACCGGCAGGCTCTCAGGGTAATAAAACAGCCGGTATCGGTGTTCAGTTCGGTGCCCAGGACAATGGCCAGACCCGTAGTAAAATAGAAACCTTTCTCGCAGGCGCACTTAAGTCTGATCGTATGACCCACACCATGTAAGTCTTTATTTCAGAGATGTCTGTCAAAAGCATCTCTGATAAACTAGCCGCTCATTAATAACGCCCCCTGGTAATCAGGTCGACTTTACGGCCGATTTTTACATTATTATGTTTATAGATTCCCACTGTCACCTGGATCGCGTCAAGCTTAAGCACTTCGCTGATGACTTCTCCTTACTTATTGATAATATTAGAGAAAATAATGTCGAGCGTATGTTATGTGTGGCGATAAACCTGGCCGATTATCCCGCCATGCTCAAGCTGGTGGAAGACTATGCAGATATCGATGTGTCGGTGGGTACTCATCCCTCGGATGCCGCTAAAGAAGTGGTTGATGTCGCGACCCTGGTTGAACTGGGCAGCAATCCACGGGTGGTTGCCATTGGTGAAACCGGCTTGGATTATTATTATGGCCCGGAACATAAAATTGAACAGCAGGCATCCTTCAGGGAGCATATTCGAGCCGCCAACCAGCTGAACAAGCCCCTGATTATCCATACCCGTGATGCCCGGGAAGACACCATCACCATTATGCGGGAAGAAAATGCCAGTCAGTGCGGTGGTGTGATGCACTGTTTCACGGAGAGCTGGGACATGGCCCAGCAGGCACTGGAGCTGGGTTTCTACATTTCTTTTTCCGGCATTGTTACCTTTAAAAATGCAGAAGAGCTGCGTGAGGTCGCCCGACAGGTGCCGGATGACCGCTTTTTAATCGAAACGGATTCTCCCTACCTGGCACCAGTGCCGCACCGGGGTAAACCCAATTTTCCAGGCTGGGTTCCCCATGTGGCCGAATGCCTGGCTGAAGTACGTGAAACTTCCGTGGAAGACATTGCAAGGCTGAGTACCGAGAATTACAAACGGCTTTTTCAAAGGTAATTACACGCCAGAAATGCTATTATTCGCCGTCAATTTTGCCGAGCGAACGATATTTCCATGACCATGCAATTCACTATTTCTGCCGATGACAGTAAAAAAGCCCGGCATCCCCACGATATTTTTTTACTCAACCTGATTTTAAATCACATACTTATTTTTGTCGCCATACTAAGTGCCAGTTCGCTGGCAAAGTACGTGGTAGTGGTGCCGATCATCTCCGTGTTGAGTATGATTTATATATTTATCGGTGCTGCCCGGGCAAAAACAAAAGCCAGCTGGTATGTGAACGGGCACTGGCAACTGTGTGCCAAGCGCAGTCGAATTTTTTTAACAATGATTTTAATCGTCACGGCTATCTTTATTATTTTGTTCCTGGTTTCAGGTGGTGATCTAAAACCACAGCACTGGGCACTGGGTGGTGCTGCATTTTTTCCGGCCATGGTCACGGTATTTGCCTTAATTATTATGGAATCTGAAGGATTGCATCATGCAAAACTTGGAAAGTTGCCCGACTGGGTTAAAGAAAAATTTCCAGATGGTGCCTACGAGCCATTACCAGAAGAGGCGCAGCAGGAATGACGTTTCTTAAAGTGCTTGCCTTCAGTATTCTTGCAGTCATTGCGGGCGTACTGGTAACAACTTTAATGGAACCCGCTCCCAGCTTAGGATTTCCATGGCAAGTTGAACAACAGCCAGATGGCAGTACGCAAATTTTTAAAATTCAACTCGGGCATACCACGCTCGGTGAAGCTGAAAAATTATTTCAGAATACCGCTACCCTGACTTTATTTTCACCACCGGGTTCAGACCCGGTTGTCGAAGCCTATTTCAATGAATTATTTATTGGTGGCCTGAAAGCAAAAATGGTACTGACCTTTGACATCGAGCAGCAGGCGATAGCCGCCATGTATGAACGGGGAATTCGTATCAGCACCCTGGGCAGTGGTACTCGAAAAGTAACTTTGCACAGTGATGACGAAGCAATGATGCGACAACAGGTTATTAACAGCATGACTTATTTGCCTTCAATTAATTTACAGGCAGGGTTAATTGAAAAACGATTTGGCGAGCCGACTGAAAAGTTGATTGATGCTGAAGGTGGTGCTGAGCACTGGTTATATCCTGATACGGGTGTTGATATTGCATTACATGCAGAGCAGAAAGAAGTTATACAATATGTTTTACCGGCTGACTTCGATAAAATAAAACAGCCCTTACTGGAAAACAGGACAGCAGAATAATCATGAGTCAGCCCGACCTCGAAGCCGTTAAAAATTACCTGTTAGATCTACAGAAAAATATTACCAGCGCACTGCAACAGGAAGATGGTGAGCAGGTATTTATTGCGGATGAGTGGCAACGAGAGCAGGGCGGTGGTGGCAAAAGTTGTGTCCTGAGTGAGGGTGCTGTATTCGAATCTGCCGGGGTTAATTTTTCCCATGTTTATGGTGACAGCCTGCCTGCATCTGCGACAGCTCATCGACCGGAACTGGCAGGAAGAAATTTCCAGGCCATGGGTGTGTCACTGGTGATTCATCCCAATAATCCTTATGTGCCAACATCTCACGCTAATGTGCGGTTTTTTATTGCTGAAAAAGCAGGTGAAGACCCTATCTGGTGGTTTGGTGGTGGTTTTGATTTAACACCCTACTATGGTAATGAAGAAGATGTAATTCAATGGCATCAAACAGCCAAAGCAGCCTGTGATCCCTTTGGTGAAGATGTTTATAAAAAATATAAACAATGGTGTGATGATTATTTTTATTTAAAACACCGTAATGAACCCAGGGGTGTGGGCGGTCTGTTTTTTGATGATTTAAATGAATGGGGTTTTGAAAAATCATTCGCTTTCATGCAAAGTGTTGGCGATAACTATATCAAGGCCTATCTTCCCATTGTGCAAAAGCGCAAATCAACTGACTACGGTGAACGTGAGCGAGACTTCCAGCTTTATCGTCGTGGTCGTTATGTTGAATTCAACCTGGTCTATGATCGCGGCACCCTGTTTGGCTTACAGTCAGGTGGCCGCACCGAATCCATACTCATGTCCATGCCACCATTAGTTAAATGGCGTTATAACTGGCAACCGGAACAGGGTAGTGCAGAAGATGAGTTGTACCAGGTGTATCTAAAACCTCGGGACTGGATTAATCACTAAGCCTGGTCATTCATTGCTTGATCGTGGAATTAGTTAAACATGATTTTGGTCAACAAGCGTTCTTTTGCTAACGCTAAACAGGCGGGTTATGGCCAGGTCTCTTCATCACCTTGATAGCGATGTATTAAGGCCATAAATTCAGTTAACGATACAATGTCAGTATATATGTATTCACCGGGAGGGATGCCTTCAATCTGAATATCATATAGTTGCTTCAGGGTGCCGTTCTGTGTATGAACGGAAAATGTTGCTGTTATTCCATTTAACTTAAAGCAGACGCCATTCTCTTCATCGGTAGAAGATCCGTAATATTTAATATCACCATATTTGTTTCTTACTTCAGTGATCAGGTGATTAATTTCCTGGTTGTGCATTTCTTTATATATCTAATATTATAATTAACAGGCAGTTTTGCTGGCGATCTGGCTTACAGGCTGAATGTCTGGTCTATCGATATTAATTAAATTGTTATGTGTTTTTATATTCATGTAATATTTCAACGATTTGCACACTGTAGTTTTTATACCATAAGCTTTTTCCTAGGGCTTGTGCCTTTTTATGCTCTTTGTCATTTTTCCATGCTTTTATGTCTTCTTTGTCTTTCCAGTAAGAAATAGAAATCTCGTTATTGTCTTCGGATGTAGATATGAATTCCATACAGTTATACCTGGATAGGGCGAGTTCTCTCATTTGTTTGGCTGTTTCGAAGTAGGCATTATCTAATGTATTTGTTTCAGCCTTGAATATTACCGCATACATATTTATGATGATCCTATTTTACATATATCGTTTAGTGCAAGTCAAAAGGGTTGGAGTCGATTGAAAGTTGTAACAACAGAAATTTATTCTAGTTCTCAATCGAGTCTGTCCCATTGGTTCTTCTTTTAAGCATTTAATTAGTTGATTAAATTATAATCCTACCGGTATCTTTTATACTCGATGGTTCTTTGTAGAACGAAGCAGTTATAAAGTGTTGTATTTAGAAATTGATTTTAGTGCCTACCGAAAGAACTTCAACGATATCACCAAAGTCTGCGTTTAGAAAGATATTGGCATTTTTAGTGATCATATACCTGGCTGTGCCACCAATATGAAAATCAGACTTTTTCTCGTAATCAGTAAAACTAATATAACCTTCTACATGGAAGTATTTGTTTAGTTTTTCCTGGTCTATGAATTTTATGGAATACGTATCAAGATCAATTGTTCCTGCCATATCTATTGAGCCAACATAGAATTCGACAAATATGCTTTTGTCATCATTTTTCTGGATGATATAACCCAGTCCGGCTTCTGTATGAGTAAAATCAATACTGTCCTCTAATTCGCCATCCAGATGTTTTATTAATAAATAAAATTCAGGGCTTAGCTCTATACCTGCTTTCAAGTGAAAGCCTTCACCCTCAAGTATCGCGCCACTTCCATTGATATCCACATCTATATCTGCTGCTTCAAGCTGGATATGGTTTTTACTAAACGTATTTTCTTGTCCATATGCTATGTTGAAATAGAAAAAAAATAGTGAGAATATGATAATTTGATGTCTGTGCATAACCAGGCCTTCTTGGGCTTTAAGATAGTTGAATTCTTATAATATGATAATACATGTAATATCAGATAATACGGTCAAAAACTCAAGAATTATATCCCGAATACTGTGATTATGTGCACATAACCTGCTGATGAAAGAGCAAGGGTGCCGGAGAAATTATCTTTAAATAATTTGACTTACCTGGGTAAAAAGGGTTGGAGTTGATTGAAAGTTCTAACAACAAGTATTTATTCTGAGTTTCGATTGAGTCCTATCCTGTTGATCTGTGAGTTCTAAATATCTCTGAGGCTACTACAATAAAATGGATGATTTAAATAACAGCGCCTTTTTGTCATTACCTGTAATTATCTATTTGTTCTTTTCTTTATATCTGAAATATTTATATTTTTGAAGTTATTTAAAAATAGTGGAATATCACGATCGCTTTTATCATTCTGGCTAATATCGGCATCATATACAGTGTAATTATTGTTTTTATCTTTGTTCCATTTTTTTATATTTAAGTTGATATTGCCTATATAGGTAATTTCTCCTGATCTTGAGTCAAATCTTAATGATGTTAATTTAATATTGTCTTTGTCCATTATAACTTCATGGTTAGGAGACCTGGATTTTAATTCCCAGTTTTTAAATGCATATGCGTCAGGTAATAATTCTAAGACAAAAATCTGGCCGTGCTGGTCACTGAATTGACTTTTATAATGTATTACGGCGACATTGAGGTTAATTAACGCAATAGTTGTTGCTATTAGGGTGGCGGGGATATTAACAGGCCTTGCACTAGATATGGTGTCTATTTTTTTTCGATTTGTTTCGTTTTCTGAATATAAATCAGATACAACATAAAATTCTGGATGTCCCGTCATGTTTGTAGCAGGGTGTTCGCCATTAATTGTTGTTGTAATTGATCCTATGATGAGGCTGTTTTTACTGTTTTTATCGTATTGATATATGCTTTTGCTATTGTTGGAGAAGTTTGTGCTTGTGCATGATATAGATAGGCAGGATAAAACAAGAATAATGTATTTAGTAAATAGCTGCATGGATATTTTATATAGTGGTACTGACATATTTTATTTTCTTACGGTTACACAACGAAACTATAAGGCCGGGTTGTCGTCGCTTTAAGTTTATTATAATGATACCGGTGGGATTAATCTTTAACCAATCGCTATTATTGATTGTGATTTAATCCCTTCGGTACCTTTTTAGTCATTATAGTTTTCCACTATTGACAGCAGCTATTAGTAACCCCATGAATTTTGCCTCTTCATTGTTC
>JAOUQA010000489.1 GCA_029879605.1 Gammaproteobacteria bacterium | reverse complement strand
CAAACATATCAATTAAACGGGGTATGATGAGGTTGGTAATACCTTCAAAGAAAAGCACGGCAATAATGCCATACATCAGCAGGGGTAAATCAAAATAAAGGCAGATAATCAGTAATGCGCCCAGTATTCCCCTGTACATACGATTAGTCATAAATAACCTTTTATTAATTTATGTAATTAAGAGTGTAGCAGCAAAATTTCCAGCCCGTAAAACCACTTACAGGCCAATGAAGCCAGGTTCACAGCTACTTATCACTTCTCAGAATCAATATTATCAATGACTCATATGCAGGCTTCTGATTACCAGCAATACAGACAGGTTTAATCAGAATGCTGTGGAATAGGTAGTATTACAATACCGGGTATCATTACATGACAAAGCTTTCAATGCGCAGGCGCTCACGATTAATCTGCAACCACTGCAGGGCAATAATGGGTATGGCAGAACTGATTTGATCTGCTCCCAGTAGATCCATCACCTCATGGTATTCAAACACTGAGACTTTGATATCTTCACCCTCATCAGCCAGGCCATGTATGCCCTCAGCATGATCACTATTAACCAGGCCGCATAATAAAAAGATTTTTTCTGAACAACCGCCGGGGCTGGAGTAAAACGTATGAATAGTTTCAAAGGCATGGACATCAAGACCGGCCTCCTCCCGGCACTCTCGCCTGGCAACGTCTTTCGGTGATTCCCCCTCTTCAACAATACCGGCGACAATTTCCAGTAACCAGGGACCCTGCTCATCATCCAGGGCACCGATCCGGAACTGCTCGACCATCACGACTCGATCCCTGGCTGGGTCGTAAAGCAACACTGCTACCGCATCACCCCGATGAAACAGTTCGCGCTGAATTTCAATCTCGCCGCCGTTAAACAGGTCATGCCGAACACGGCACTGATCAACTTTAAAGAAACCTGAAAACAAAGACTTACGATTAATTAACGTCCACTTCATTGATCTACCTTAAATAAACCCGGCTGGTTCTAACTATGATAATCTCTATAAATCCAAATTGCAGGAGAAGATACATGCTTCATCATCTGCAGCAGATCATCGGCACCGAGCTAACCGTCAATGGCTCTCAATGCCAGCTGATAGAAATTCTTGAGGATGGCCCTGCCATGGTATTTATGTGCATGGATCACAGTAAAACCATACAGTCTGACCAGCATGGCGGTGCCCATCGTCGTGTACAAAAAACTTATACTGTTCCCTGCTTAAGTGAAATACACAATGAGCTACACCCCATCACCAGGCAATTACTACCGGATGAAATTCACGCAGAATTCCTGGCATTTCTGCTGGATACCTAATCAGTATTAACCTTTATTCGGAATTTCTGAACTCTCTTATACTGGCCTTCACACAGGCCCTGACCATTGCGGGTCCCTGGTAAATAAATCCTGTATAAATCTGCACCAGGCTGGCACCCAGTCGTAATTTATTCATTGCATCCTCAGCAGAAGAAATACCTCCCACTGCAATCACGGGAATGCGACCCTCAAGGTGAGAAACCAGCACCTGCAAAACATGATCTGATTTTTCTTTCACCGGTCGACCACTAAGACCACCCTGCTCATCCCCATGCAACAAACCTGTCACACCTTCACGGGATGACGTGGTATTAGTGGCGATTACGCCATCGATTTTATGCTGAACAAATGTTGCTGCCAGTAATTCAATCGCCTTGTCATCCATATCAGGTGCAATCTTCACCGCCAGGGGAACATACTTGCCAGTTTCCTGCGCCAGAGTTTTCTGCCGATCTTTTAATGCCTGCAACAACTCGCTTAAGGCAGCACCGAACTGTAAATCCCGCAGACCGGGAGTATTGGGTGATGAAATATTTACGGTCACATAATCTGCATAGAGATATACTTTTTCCAGGCAGATTAAATAATCATCAACTGCTTTTTCGACGGGCGTGTCAAAATTCTTACCTATATTAATACCCAGCACACCTTTGTACCGGGTTTTTTTCACCTGCTCGATTAAATAATCGACACCTTTATTATTAAACCCCATGCGATTAATAATGGCTTCGGCTTCAGGTAAACGAAATAAGCGTGGCGCAGGATTACCCGGCTGCGGTCTCGGCGTCACCGTACCAATTTCAACAAAACCAAAACCACAGTTGGCCAGTGCTGCAAAATAATCACCATTTTTATCCAGCCCCGCTGCAAGCCCAACCGGGTTAGGAAACTCGATATCCATCACGGTCACAGGTGAC
>JAOUQA010000488.1 GCA_029879605.1 Gammaproteobacteria bacterium | reverse complement strand
GCGGGTAGTTCGGGAGCCAACCCATTTGCCTGTATTTCATCCGGTATCGCTTCACTCTGGGGACCAGCCCATGGTGGTGCTAATGAAGCAGTATTAAACATGCTAAAAGAAATTGGCACACCCGCCAATATCGACAAGTATATTGCCAAGGCCAAGGACAAGGACGACCCGTTCAGACTGATGGGCTTTGGACATCGTGTTTATCGCAATTTTGATCCACGTGCGACCATCATACGTGATATGTGCCATGATGTTCTAAACAAGCTGGCAGACAGTAATAACCCCATGTTTGAACTGGCACTGAAACTGGAAGAAATTGCCCTGAAAGATGAATATTTTATTGAGCGCAAGCTCTATCCAAATGTTGATTATTATTCTGGCATTATTTATCGTGCCCTGAATATTCCAACCAATATGTTTACCGTGATGTTTGCTATTGCACGAACCGTTGGCTGGGTTGCTCACTGGATGGAAATGATCTCTGATCCCATGCAACGCATTGGTCGACCAAGACAGTTATATACCGGGGCTTCACTGCGGGACTATGTAACCATGGACCAGCGTAAATAAATTCTATAACTGATAATAATTATGCATATCTGGGTCGACGCTGATGCCTGTCCAAAAGTCATAAAAGAAATACTGTTTCGTGCGGCTGAAAGAACTCAAACCCACATGACCCTGGTCGCCAATCATTACATTCCAAAACCCGCTTCGAAATTAATTAAAACCGTAAAAGTTGAACAGGGCTTTGATGTTGCCGATAACTATATTGCCCAGCAGGTCAGTGACATTGACCTGGTGATTACTGCTGATATTCCACTGGCAGCGGATGTTATTGAAAAAGGTGCCCATGCTCTTAATCCCAGGGGAGAACTCTACAACAGGGATAATATCCAGCAACGGCTTAGCATGAGAAATTTTATGGAAGAAATGCGATCAGCGGGTGAAGTTACTGGCGGGCCCGCCCCATTGAATCACAGTGATCGACAGAAATTTGCCAATACCCTGGATCGACTACTCGCACAAAACAATGGGTGAGGAACAATGTCTACACAAATAGGCCACCTTACCTCGAATTATTTTATTATGACGAATCGCTGAAAGCTGGTGCGTCATACAGGTGCATTTATATTCAAATCGCTGTAATCGCCTGACCGGTATACCAGTAAGATCATAATCATTAGTCACCGTTGGTGTGACCTCGAATGACTGCATAATCATTTTCCACTCATCACCATGGGGTTTTATTTTCTCCAGGCCATAGATAAGATCAGAGACGTAATGAGCCACTTCATGGGGCACAGTATTCTCCAGGTTATCATCAAAATATTTTGCAAAAATATACGGGTTATAACGTATATAACGTCGCCGGTGCTCGGCAATATACATACCTGATGAACGACCTGTTAGATCAAAATACACGGGAACAGGCTTAATCTTGCGCTTATAGATACTGGCAGCCAGCTGAATATAAAACTCCGTTTTATCGATGACCTGTTGCTGTTGCTGATGCGTAATGGGAGACAAAATATTCATGTCTCAAGTATGAAGAAAAACGACGCCCCTAACAACAACTGATAATGACAATTCAATAATCATGGTGTAACCTGTATTGAAAATAAACGGAATTAAAATGAATAAAACATGTTACGCATTACCTGTCTTATATTATTATTTTTAACCACTCCAACCACTCAGGCCAGTAAACTGTTCTGGGGTGTTTCAGCTATCAGCCAGGAAATCAGCCTGGAAACCAGCGATGGAATTAATACCACTAGCAGCACTGATGACGGTACCGGCTTTGGTATTTATGCCGATAGTTATTACCAGAACAGCTATCGATTCAATGGCACACTTAGTCATATCAGTTATACAAACTTTTCTATATCATCTCTCACTGCATCAGCTGACTACCTGATCCCCATTAATAGCCAGGCAACAATTTTTATCGGTGCAACAGCCGGTGCTTCAACTCAGATGTATTCAAGTTCTGGTGTCGGAGATAGTGCTTTTGATGCCCTGTATGGTATCCAGTTAGGTAGTATCATGGTACTCACTGACTTTATTATGCTTGAGGCTGGTTACCGAATGCGTTTTACCAGCCTGGAAACAAAATTTACCGGTTCGCCCGTCACTACAACCATCGATGAAATCAACGAGACTTATCTAAGCCTGGTTATATCCCTGTAAATCACTCATTTTCTGAT
This sequence comes from Gammaproteobacteria bacterium, assembly GCA_029879605.1. GTDB lineage: Bacteria > Pseudomonadota > Gammaproteobacteria > SZUA-229 > SZUA-229 > JAPHQX01. The sequence continues at coordinate 31 of JAOUQA010000488.1, read as the reverse complement.
GTGGGTACATCCTGCCCGAGCAACATACTGT
>JAOUQA010000062.1 GCA_029879605.1 Gammaproteobacteria bacterium | reverse complement strand
ATGGATTCTACTGGATCCATGATGATGCCAAGCCTGAGATTTGTCATGATTAATGCTTGATTTATGAGTGTCGGCTATGGATTTCGAGGCATTATAGCTGAAAAAAATGGTTTTGTGCTTAATCCTTGAATCCCTGCTATCAGGATAAGATTTTACTTAATATTCAGCATGTAACCACATTGATTGATGGTGGTTTTCATTGCGTAAATCAAATACTTGAGCTACATTCCTTAAATATATTGACTTATTTTAATTGATCTATTGGGGATATACGGGATAGCTATGGCAGATGATTCCGGGGACTTTTCTGGCCTTAAGGTAATGGTCATCGATGATAGTAAAACGATTCGTCGGACCGCAGAAAATCTATTAAAAAAAGAAGGCTGTGAAGTCGTGACTGCTGTCGATGGTTTTGAGGCATTGTCAAAGATTGCTGAACATAAGCCTAATATTATTTTTGTGGATATCATGATGCCGCGACTGGATGGCTATCAGACATGTGCCCTGATTAAAAATAATCGTATGTTTAAGGATACACCTGTCATTATGCTTTCCAGTAAAGACAGTATTTTTGATCGGGCCAGAGGAAGAATTGTGGGTTCTGAGCAATATCTGACAAAACCTTTTACCAAGGAAGATCTCATAGGCGCAATTAAAGATTACACATAAAAATAAAATGTAAAGAGACGTAAAAAATAAAGAGCATTTTTGTTATTGATTGAAATTTGGAGCTATCGAATGGCTAATATTCTTATCGTTGATGATTCACCTACAGAGATCCATGTTTTTAAGACCATGCTTGAAAAAAATGGTCATTCTGTGAGTATTGCAGAATCGGGTGAAGAGGGTATTGAAAAGGCACAACAAATATTGCCTGATCTTGTTCTTATGGATGTTGTAATGCCTGGTATGAATGGTTTCCAGGCAACCAGAAAACTCTCGACTATTGAGTCAACAGCATCTATTCCCGTGATTATTGTGACGACAAAAGATCAGGAAACAGACAAAGTCTGGGGTATTCGTCAGGGTGCTAAAGATTACATAGTAAAACCTGTTAAAGAGAAAGACCTGATAGACAGAGTAAATGCTGCTCTGGCTGGTAGTTAATGGGTTAAATAATTATGAGTGACCCGTTTCAACGTTTGCTGGAGCTGGAAAGTTTATGTGTTGAACGCGCGGCGGCATTACCAGCTATAGATACCGACATTCATGAATGGGTAGGCGTTGGGTTTAATCTTGGTGATACTGAGTATGTTTCAAAAATGGGTGAAGTTGTTGAGATACTAGATTTACCTCAATATACAAAAGTGCCAGGTGTTAAGTCATGGGTTATTGGAATTGCTAATGTGCGTGGCAGCCTGTTACCTCTGATGGATCTGAAGGGTTTTATTGACCCGAGGGTGCTGGTAAATAGAAAACAGTGTCGTGTTCTTGTGGTACGGCATAAAGGCACAGAAACAGGTCTGGTAGTTGATGGCGTGACAGGATTAAAGCATTTTTCACTTGATGAGCAAACAAGTGAATTGCCAAAAGTAGATGCAGAAGTAAAGCCTTTTATAAAGAATGCGTTTCAACGAGAAGAACAGTTGTGGCCCGTTTTTAGTTTATATGAGTTAGTAGACGATGAACGTTTTTTGCATGCTTCACTATAAGAGTTTAAGAAATAATCAGTATGGTTATATTTGATGTTCAGGAGATAAAGATAAAATGAGCGCAGCAAAACGAAATCCATTTGCCCTTGGTGTTATAAGCAAGCCAATAGTCGCATTGGGCTTTATTCTGTTTCTTTCAATTGCTGTTATGTTAGGTGGTCTGTTTTACGCTGCAATACAGCAATCTTATCAACAGCAGTATCTGGATATAGTTTCAGAGCAGAAACTGTTATCACAACGAATTGCTACTTTTGCGCTTGAGTCAGCGGCAGGCAAGCGTTCAGCGTTTGAAGAACTGGAAAAATATAAATCTCGCTTTGATACTTTGGTTGGCCAGCTGCAAAATGGAAATAGCGTGACTGGCTTGCCCGCATTACCCGAATTTGCACATAATGAATTTAAAGTGATCAAAGAAGTATGGGGCTTGGGCAGTCATGAAGGAAAGCATGTAGAAGGTGTCACAGGTTCATATAGTGAAAATATTATACATATTCTGGAAGGTAAGGCTGCGATTTCAGAGGTTGGTGAGTTTGTGCTAGTTATTCAGGAGTTTATTCCCCAGTTGCTGTCTTTTTCAGAAGAGGTTGTTGACCTGCTGGTAGAAAGAAATGCTGATAATCGTCAGATTTTTATGGCCAGTCGCCAGCTCATGTTAACTCAGCGTATTGAAAATAATATGAACAGGGTGTTGTCGGGTGGTGAAGGAGCGGCGGCAGCTGCTGATCGCTTTGGTCGAGACGCAGCCCGATTTGGAACAGTACTTGAATCGATGTTAAAAGGTTCGCCCAAGTTACGAATTAAGCAGATAAGGGATAATGAAGTACGTACTAAATTGCGAGAAGTTGCGATGTTGTTCAGTTCGGTAAGTGATCATGTACAGGCAATCCTGGAATTATCACCTGAGTTATTTGATGTTAAAGCAGCAGCGAATACTGTAGAAGGTTACGCTGCGAAAATTTTACAGGCTGCGGTTGGGCTTGAGTCAAAAATTACATCAAGACAGGCGCTGCTGGATACAATACGTTATGTTGGTTTTGGTGCAGGTGTTGTCGCGGTAATTGTTATTATTTTATCCGGTGTTCTTATGGTTCGTGATTCTGGTGAACGTGAGGATGCGGCACTCGAACAGAATAGACGAAATCAGCGAGCAATTTTACGATTACTTGATGAAATGGCTAACCTTGCGGAAGGTGATCTAACTGTTCATGCAACCGTTACCGAAGAAATAACGGGTGCGATAGCTGACTCTGTTAACTATGCGATTGACGCACTTAGAACCCTGGTTGCAACAATTAACACGACTGCGGTTGAAGTATCTTCCGCAGCAGAAAAGACACTGGCCACGGCATCACGATTAACCGAAGCAAGTACGCATCAGGCGAGGGAAATAGCTTCAGCAAGTGCCGCGATAACCGATATGGCTGATTCAATGGAAGGTGTATCTAAAGATGCGGAAGGGTCAGTGGAAGTGGCGCATAAATCACTCGAGATTGCACAGAAGGGTGCCGGTATCGTACGCCGAAGTATTAAAGGTATGGATACTATTCGTGAGCAGATCCAGGAGACTTCAAAACGTATTAAACGACTGGGTGAATCATCACAGGAAATCGGTGATATCGTAGGACTGATTACTGAGATTGCAGACCAGACGAATATTCTTGCTTTGAATGCAGCGATACAGGCATCGACAGCTGGTGAGGCAGGCCGTGGATTCGCCGTGGTAGCGGATGAGGTGCAGCGACTCGCGGAACGTGCGGGTAACGCGACCAAGCAGATTGAGGCACTGGTTAAAACAATCCAGTCAGATACTAACGAAGCAGTTAGTTCCATGGAAGATAGTACAGCTAACGTGGTGAGTGGTGCGAAAATGGCTGAAGATGCGGGTGATGCACTGGTTGAGATTGAAACTGTATCGAATGAACTGGCAAATCTAATCCAGGGTATTTCGCAATCAGCAAGTTCACAGGCATCAGTGGCGATGAATGTATCTAATACGATGAATGTAATCCAGGAGATCACGTTACAGACATCAGAAGGTACCGAGGAAACATCAGCGTCGATCGGTAACCTGACAGAGCTGGCAAATGAATTGCGTAAATCTGTAGCTGGATTCAAGCTGCCAGATGGTAATGATCACGTTGAAACAGTTATATTAAATGGTTAATGGCAGCACGGGCATATTGGCATTAAGATGAAAACTGAGGATACCGTTGAATATAATTCACTGCGCTGGGTCAAGAAAGAACTTGATCATATTTTGCATGAAGCGCAAGTTTCTTTGTCCGCCTATATTGAAAATCCTTCACAAAACCAAACTCTTAGTGAATGTATAGATCACCTGCACATGGTGCAGGGTACGTTACAAATGGTTGAGCTCTATGGTGCTGCGCAAATGGCAGAGGAAATGGAGCAGCTAGCAAAAGCCATCATGCAGGGCAATGTTGTAAAAAGTGACGATGCTTACGATGTTCTCATGCGCGCAATGTTGCAATTACCTGATTATCTTGAAAGTTTGCAGGCTGGTAATAAAGATGTGCCTATGGTGCTGTTACCAATGCTTAATGATTTGCGTGCAGCACGTAATGAAAACCTGCTATCTGAAAATGTTCTATTTTTCCCGGATATAGAAGCTGGCGATGCAGATATCGATATTGAGTCTGTAGAGTTAGAGGCAGGCGCATTATCTGCTTTAGCAAAAAAATTGCGACCACATTTTCAGGTTGGATTACTGGGCTGGTTTAAAGGTGAGAAAGTAAAGCCCAGTTTGCAGCGAATTATGGTGGTGTTAAATGAACTTGAAAAGAATACTGCAAATCATTCGCTTCATCGTTTGTGGAGTGTTGGTGCAGCTCTTCTGGAAGGACTTATCAATCAAGGTGTTGATTCAAACGTAAGCATAAAAATGTTGTTAGGCCAGGTAGATCGAAGTATCAAAGATCTTATTGTTGATGGTGAAGATGCTTTTACCGAAAAATCATCGAGAGACTTGTTAAAAAACCTGCTTTATTACGTAGGTCGAGTCACGACTCAAAGCCCCAGAGTCGATAAAATTAAATCCGTCTATAAACTTAGTCAATTACTGCCAAGTGATGCAGAGTTAGAGGAGGCTCGTGCAGGACTGGGTGGTTTAAATGAAGAATTATTAAGTACTGTTTCTCAAGGTATCAGGGAAGATCTGCTTGAAGTAAAAGATAGCCTGGAAATTTTTGTACATAGCGAAGATAAGAATGTTGAAAAGCTGAACTCTATGCCTGAGTTGCTAGGCAAGATAGGCGATACACTAGCTATGCTTGGCCTGGGAGAGCCAAGAGAAAATGTTAATGCTCAAAAACAGAGGATCGAAAGTTTAATAAGTGGAGAAACAAGCAATGTAGATAAGGAGGTTATGGAAATAGCAGGTGTTCTGCTAAATGTTGAGTCACAATTAAATAACTTTATTGCAAGTAAGTCAGGCGCTATTAAGGGAATCGCAAAAGACAAGTCTCAGCTTGAAATGGATGCTATGCCTGAGTCTGACTATGATGAGGTTTTATCAGTTGTTATTAAAGAAACACTTCATAATTTCAGTGATGCTCGTCAGTCTATATTGAGTTATCTAAATGATACGAGTCAGACAGATCTGCTAGAACATGTACTTCAGCGTATGGATGAGATTAAGGGCGCAATGAGTATGTTGCCTATTCAACGCCTGGAGATACAGATCAATGCGCTGGAGAATTATATAAGACAGGTTCTTATTGGTAAGGGTATGATGCCAGATGAAGAGGCGCAGGATGATATCGCATTTATTATTACCAGTGTTGAATATTATTTAGAAGCGCTGCTTGAGGGTCGGCCAAATATTGAATTGTCTATGACAGCAGGCGAAAATGCGGCGAAAAAATTAAATACTATTTCAGATAAATATCCACTGACGGAATCGGCAGGTGAGCATGCTGATAAAGAGGTATCAGCACTTGAAGAGCTTGTAATGGAGTCGGTGGTAGAAAATGAATCAGAATTAGAGCTAGCGACAGAGGAAATAATTTCTGTTCCCGCCATTGATGAAACTGAGCTGGGTTTAAAAGAGGCTAATGAAGATAAAAGTCAGCCGGTTAAACCTGTAGTAGGTCAGAAGCCTGCTATTGCGAATAAAGAAGATTTTGCCATTTTAGATGGTGATGCTGACGAAGAGATTCTGGAAATATTTATTGAAGAGGCGCTTGAGGAGCTTGCTTCATTGAATGAGCAATTACCTTCGTGGATAAATAATCCAAATGATGAAGAGGCCTTGAGCACGATAAGGCGATCATTTCATACTTTAAAGGGTAGCGGGAGATTGATAGGCGCCCAGCTAATTGGTGAGTTTGCCTGGAAGTTTGAAAGCATGATGAATCGTGTTATAGATAGCACGATTACACCAGATAAAGAATTATATGCTGCACTGGAAGAAGCACTAGGTGTGCTGCCACAATTAATTGAGCAACTAAAAGGAAATCAGGAACCTGTTGAAAATGTATATGAATTAATGGCTGTAGCAGAAGCAATTGGAGAAGGTCGGCCTCGACCCGTTCTGGATAATGTCGTGGCTGATAAGCCAGTCCAGGAAAGTGTGGAGGAATTGGTTGCTTCAGTAGAATTAAATGTTGCAGCGGAATTGGTAGAAGAGCCAAGTGTTTCGGATGATACGATTGAAGCTGAAGAGCTTGATCTTAGTGAGGATCTGGGTTTTTCTATAAACATGGATGAAGAGTTAAGTCTTGAAGATGAAATTGATGTCGGTGATGAATTAAGTCTTGAGGAAGAACTAAATCCTGAGGAAGAACTAAGTCTTGAAGAAGAGCTAAGTCTTGAAGAAGAACTAAGTCTTGAAGAAGAACTAAGTCTTGAAGAAGAACTAAGTCTTGAAGATGAGATTAATGACAGTAATGCGCTAAACCTTGAGGATGTAATAGACTTATCTGGCGATACGGCATCCGTGACTGAGACAGTTGATCTTGACGATGATTTTGATTTTGATGTTGATTTAACTGAGGATATGGCGGCTTTACAGATAGGATCAATGGATGATGAGTTTGAAATCTCAGGTGATGAGATAGTACTTGATTTAGCAGTAGAAGAGGGCCCGGATGATATAGATTTTTCAGTAGATTTAGAAAGTACTATCGATAGCACTGAGGATTTGGATGTAGAGTTGCTACCAATTCATGAAGATCCTGTGTTATTTGAGATTTTTAATAAAGAGGCGATTACTCATCTTGATCAGATTAGTGATTTAATAAATCCAGAGAATGCACCCTTATTGGCAGGGCAGGATTTAACGAGGGCATTACATACTTTGTTTGGTAGTGCACGGACTGCACAGGTTGAAGAGATCGCTGAATTGTGTGGTGCTGCTGAAAAATATATTAAAAAGGTAATTGAAAATGAGGGAGAGGATGCCGTAGTCAGTGACCAGGCTGTAAATGTTTTGGCTGAAATTGAGAAGGAAGTCAGGCAAATGCTTGGCTTGCTTGCGGATCCGGCTAATAAGCTGGAAAGGCAGCATGGATTGCTTGAGAAAATAAAGTCATTAGCTGTGTCAGGGTTGTCTGTAGAGGGATCGTTTGAAATAGAGCAGTCTTCTTCTATGGCAGATGATGCTGCGTCACCTGAAACAGCCGAAGAATCACTGGTGTCATATAGTGATGTTGATGATGAACTGGTTGATATATTTCTAGAAGAGGCTGATGAGTTACTTGATGGTTGTGAAAATAGTTTGCAACGTTGGGCAAATAATCAGAATGATAATGAAAGCGTTCAGGAGTTACAGCGCCTTTTGCATACATTGAAAGGTGGTGCGCGAATGGCTGATCTTGCGCCAGTAGGTGACCTGACGCATGCACTTGAATCACTTATTATTGCAGTTAATGAAGGCAGAGTCGGTTTTTCACGATCCATGGGTAACGTGCTTCACGAGGCTATGGACAGGCTGTCAGATATGATGGCAAAAGTTAAAGATCGTAAGCCAATGCTGACAGCAGAGGTTCTAATAAATCATCTAGATGCTTTGCGTCGTGGTGAGGAAGTAGATAGCAAAAAAAAAGAGAATAATAGTGAGTTAGTAGAAGACCAGGCCGCAGATGATGAAGTTTTTATAATTGAAGATCTTGAAGAAAGTGTACCTGAATTAGAAATAGAAGATGATGTACCAGAGAAAGAGCTTGAGGAAGATATAAGTTCACAGGCAATTTTAGAATCAGTAGTCGATAAAAAAGAAAAAGCATCAAGCAAGTCACAGCCAGAGCCAGAATCGATCCAGGATGAACCCGCTGGTAAAAGCATGGCTACAGAGCAGGTGCGCGTTCGATCTGACCTGTTGAATGATCTAGTCAATTATGCAGGTGAAGTTAGTGTATTCCATGCTCGTATGGGTCAGCAAATCACCAACTTTAATTTTAATCTATCAGAAATGGATCAGACGATTGTTCGTTTGCGTGAGCAATTGCGCCAGTTAACAATTGAAACTGAAGCGCAGATATTGTCACGTTATGAGAAAGAAACTGATCAGTATGATGAAAGTTTTGATCCACTTGAGATGGATAGATTTTCTACAATGCAGCAGATTTCAAGGAGTTTGCAGGAAACAGTTGGTGATATCGAGAGTATTAAAGATATCGTAAATGAGGATATAAGAGATGCTGAAATGCTCTTGCTGCAGGAGTCACGAGTTAGCACTGATCTGCAGGAAGGCCTTATGCGTACCAGGATGGTGCATTTTGGTGGGCTCGCTTCACGTTTGAGAAGAATTGTTCGTCAAACGTCACGAGAAATGGAAAAAGAAGTTGAGCTGGAAATTAATGGTGAGTCCAGTGAGGTCGACCGTACTGTATTAGATAGAATTGTGGCGCCATTAGAGCATATGTTAAGAAATGCTGTGGCGCATGGTATAGAAATGCCAAAAGACAGACTTGCCGGTGGTAAGCCAGAAATAGGAAATATCCATCTTTATGTAGATAGAGAGGGTGGCGATGTAGTTATCAAGGTTGTTGATGATGGCAGAGGTATAGATGTAAACGCAATTCGCAAAAAAGCAATAGAAAGAAAATTTATAGAGCCTGATAGTAAAATTAGTGATCATGATGTACTGCAGTATATTATGGAGCCAGGTTTTAGTACTGCTGAACAGGTAACCCAGATTGCTGGTCGTGGTGTGGGCATGGATGTTGTTGATAGTGAAATTAAGCAGTTGGGCGGTGTGCTTGAGATTGATACTATCAAAGGCAAAGGAACAACATTT
>JAOUQA010000486.1 GCA_029879605.1 Gammaproteobacteria bacterium | reverse complement strand
ACTGGGACATCATGATAAGAAAGAAAAATTCCGTTCATACCTGGCCCGGGTTTCACCTGTAACTTCCTCCGGAAAAATTCATCGCCAGGATGAAACCATGAAATCACCATACCGTTTTGATCAGCCGGAAAAATCAGGACAATACCGGATGATTATGTTTGAACAGAAACAATGTAAAACCTGTGATGAATTGCATCTCGATATTTTGCAGCGTGAAGAATCAAAACAGCAGATTAAAAAATTTGATGTTGCTGTACTGGATATGTGGTCAGATGAAAAAATAACCCGACCCGATGGCAAGTCAGCGAAAATAAAAGACTGGGCAAAACAGCTGGATATTCAGTATGCACCCAGCCTGGTATTTTTAAACCCGCAGGGCAAGGAAGTGTTTCGTATTGAAGCTTACCTGCGATCCTTTCATGTGCAGTCAGTGATGGATTATGTGTCATCAGGGGCGTATAAAACCCAGCCCAACTTCCAGCGTTATATTGATTCCCGGGCAGACAAATTACGTGCTATGGGAATTGAAGTGGATTTGATGAATTGATTATGAGTCCGCAAATGAAAGCTTCCGCTCCTGCTCTCGCCCCTTACCTGCATCCATGCAGGCAACGCAAATAAACGCGAATAAAAGCTAGTAATACTTTTTTCTGGTTTTCTTTGCGATTCTGGAATCTTGAACACTGTATTGTCATCCTGAGCACTTCGGTTGCGCTCAGGGTAAACTCCGTTGAAGGATCTTAAGAATTATTGTTGGGGTTCGCAAGCTCACCGACAACCTACGGCACAGTTTTTCCATGATTTAACCTGAATTTAAATTTGCGTTTATTTGCGTTGCCTGCATGGATGCAGGTAAGGGGCGAGAGCAGGAGCGGAAGCTTTCATTTGCGGACTTTTCTAACCCATCATTTATGCTAAAAACTATTCCAGCGTTTTAAATGTCTGCCCGGTTTCGTTACAGTCATTACTCATCAGGTAGAGGTAGGTTTCCATGATGGTGTCGGGTGTTCTTAATGTATTGGGATCTTCGCCGGGATAAGCTTTCATGCGCATGCCGGTGCGTACCGGTTCGGGTAGCACGGCATTGACGCGTACCGGTTTATCCGTATCCATTTCATCCGCCAGTATGGTCATGAATGTCTGTAACGCAGACTTGGATATACCATAGGCACCCCAGTAGGCGTTGGATCGGTCATCAATGGTAAATACAATGGATGAATCCGGCGTATCCATCATCAGCGGCAGCAGTGCCTGGGTCATGACGAAGGGGGCATTGAGGTTGACCTGCATAACCTTGAACCAGAGTTCAATGTCGTAATGCTGTAGCGGGGTATTCGCACCGAGAAAAGCGGCGTTATGTAACAGGCCATCCAGGCGACCAAAGTTTCCTTTCAGGGTATTGGCCAGTTCTTCGTAATCTTTAGGCGTGGCACCTTCCAGGTTCAACGGGTAAATGGCGGCATCCGGGTAACCATTGTTCTGGATTTCGTCATACACTTTTTCCAGTTTATGAACTGTTCGACCCAGTAAAACTACAGTAGCACCATGTTGTGCATAGGCCAGGGCGGCAGCCTTGCCGATACCATCACCGGCACCGGTGACGAGAATGATTTTATCTTTTAAGCAATCTGCTGAAGCCTGGTAGCGCATTTAGTGTTTATCCTGAATAAGTTGCAGGGCGCATTTTACACCAGAACGCATGGCGCCTTCGAGTGTTGATGGCAATCCCGGCTGCTGATTGTCTTCAATATAGACATAATCACCGCAAAGTCGGAGATTGGGTATTGCTGTCTGGATGCCGGGTCGATCACGGTCGATATTCACTACACAGCGCAGGGTGGCGCGTTTTTCACGAATCACCTGTACATGATCAGCCGCTGGCCAGTCGGGAAACAGGCTGGCCAGTTCACCGGCAATGGTTGTGGCCAGCTGATCCTGTTCAAGGGCCATGTGGGAGCCGCCTGCACTGATAACCACGGCAATGAGCCCGGGTTGCTGGCAGTGTGCGCGGTCAAATAGCCATTCACCGGTACTGTTAAGTAAACCCATCATGGGTACAGGCAGCCTGGTTTGAGATGGGTATTGCAGGTAAACCGTGGTGACCGGTTCATAATCAAGTCGGGACAGTTGTTGTGTGATGTCATCACAGGCCGGAATACCAGTGAGTAATTTCTGTGTTACAGGCGGCGGTGTTGCCAGGATCAGTTGTTCTATTTCAACCCGCTGATCATTCACCGTAATGGATT
>JAOUQA010000485.1 GCA_029879605.1 Gammaproteobacteria bacterium | reverse complement strand
CTTTAAAGATGTCATCATTAATATTGCCTGGCTGGGAGAACAAATTAGTAACACACTGGGTGATGGAACAAACTACAATTTAAATATTCATTATTCTGATGAAGGCACACAGGCACTGGAAACCGGTGGCGGTATTTTTAATGCCTTACCGCTATTAGGCAATGAGCCTTTCCTGGTTGTTAATGGCGATGTCTGGACCGACTACCCTTTCCAGCAATTACACAATTATGTACCTGAAGGCCTGGCACATTTAATCCTGGTAACTAACCCGGCTCATAATACAGAAGGGGATTTTTACCTGCACAATAATCAATTGTGCGAAACCGGTGATCACAAATACACGTTCAGCGGAATTGGCGTCTACCAAAAAGATTTTTTTTCAGCCCAGTCAGGTGGTGCATTCCCACTCGCCCCCCTTATTCGACAACACATCACGAATACTCAAATCAGTGGTGAGTTATATACAGGTGAATGGGATGATATCGGCACACTTGAACGACTGGAACAACGCATAAAAAAACAGGCCCTGAAAGAGCCTGAGTTTTAAGTACAACCTATTTTAATTATTATTTATAATTATTATTTTAAAGCCCTACTCGACCCGGATTACCACCAAATAAATATCTCAAACTCAGCATATGCGCATCAGGAAAACCGCTTGATGAATCTGCACTGACAAATGTGTATTCAAGTTCTATACGTTTTTCTTTTTCCAGCCTGAAGCCAATACCCAGACCATAGGATTGTCCATCAATAGCAGTTGTCGTATTCGTGGACCATAAAGCATCTGTATCAAACTCACCATATCTGAATTTGTAGTAGATACCCCCACTTTCAGCCGTTCTGTATGACAGGGATGTAGCACTACCTTTTAACTTATATTCTAAATTCACAATGCTGGTTTCTGCTTCAATGGTGTGATAGGCAATGTATTCAAGCGCCCAGCCATCTTCTTCAAATCCGGCAATAAATTCACCACCCCCTGCAACATCGTATTCTGTCTGCGGTGCTGTCTGATCAATATATGTGGCATTAAGACCAATACCATAGAAAAAATCCACACCCTGACGAGCGGCAAAAGACATTGTTGTGGCAGACATCAACAACGTAAAAAATAACATCTGGCTTAAGCGTTTAACCTTCATCCATCACACCCTCATACCTGGAGTTTTGTATATTGTTAAAGATAATAGCATGTTTTTAGAATATTACCTCATGAAAATCAATAATGTACATTGATTTTATGAGACACTACACAAAGAACTATAAATAACTCAATTACTTTAGAAAGGGCATAAGCCGACGTCGTAGCGGCCTGATTGCCAGAATCAGCAATAAAACTGCCGCTGCCCACACCAGCCATTCGGGCAATAATCGATGCTCTTCACCTAATACCGCCTGAACCTGCCAATTCTGGGTAAGCAATAGATAATCCAGTAATAAACCCATTAATACACTAATAACAGCTATTCCCAGCAAGTAGACACAGGTGACTTTCAGCCCCATTTCCTGCTTAATCAGGATAATACCGGCAAAATTTGTCGCCGGCCCCACCAGCAGAAACACCAGCACCGTACCCGGTGACACACCGGCCAGTAATAACCCAGCCGCAATGGGTGTTGAGGCCACGGCACAGATATACATAGGCACCCCCACTACCAGCATCACCAGCATGGCAACCAGGCCACCACCCCATTGTGCCAGCCAGCCGGGAGGCACGATGGTCGCAATCACCCCCGCAATGACAATCCCCAGGAATAACCACTTTGCAATATCATCCAGTAGTTCAGCACCGGCATACTGAATGGCATGGAACAAGCGCCCCCGGGGCTTACTCTCAGGATTAGAGTCTAGGCAACAACTGGTTTCTGCTGCTTTACCACTATCACAGCCGCCTGAACTGCAACAGCTGGTCGACTCTGTCCTGCCGGAAACAACGTCATCCTTAATAAAAGACGTCATCCAGCCAGTCACCATGGCAGTAAACACGGCAGCTACGGGACGGTACACCGCCATCACCGGCCCCATTAATGCATAAGTAACTGCCACAGAATCAATACTGGTTTCCGGGGTTGAAATCAGGAATGACACGGTGGCCTCTTTCGAAGCACCACTACGTTTCATGCTAATGGCCGCCGGTAGCACGCCGCAGGAACACAGGGGCAAAGGGGCGCCAAACAGGGCGGCCTTGCCCACGGCTTTAAAACCACTACCACCCAGCCAGCGCTGCATGGCATCAGCGGGAATAAAGGC
>JAOUQA010000484.1 GCA_029879605.1 Gammaproteobacteria bacterium | reverse complement strand
GCAATATAGCAAATTCATCTGCTGAGATTCGTGAAACCGTATCACCTTCCTGAACGCGTTGATTGAGCAAACCGGCCAACTGAATTAACAAAACATCACCGGTATCATGACCCAGACTTTCATTAATAACTTTAAATCGATCAACATCAAGCTTGATAACTACATTACTGTTATCCAGATGCTCAGATACTTTTAAGGCATGGGTTAAACGCTCTTTAAAAAACGTCTGATTCGGTAAATTAGTTAGCGCATCATGATAGGCCTGGTGAAGAATCATCTCCTCTGCACGTTTAAGTGCAGTAATATCCTGAATTGTACCAAGCAGAAATTTAGCTTTCTGGTTAACATCTCGTATTAAATCACATTGCTGGAAAATATATCTTTCCTTACCATCATTGCCTTTAATTCTATATTCTATAGAAAAACCATTCATGGTATTTAAAGCCTGATTGAATGCATAGATAACTTTTTCAGCATCCTCAGGATTAATCAGCTTTACGAAATCAGCAATCTCCATATATGGCGGTATAGTCAATGCCAGTATTTGCCTGACATCACCCGGCAGATGAATTCTGTCATTAGAAAAATCCAGGTCCCAGTAACCCAGCTTGGCAACTTTTAATGCATGTTGAATTTTATACTGACTTTCTCTTAAGGCGATATCCATGTGTTTTGCGTGTAACACATATTTAATACGCTGATTGAATAATTCCCAGTTAACTGGCTTGGTTATAAAATCCGTTGCTCCGTGGGAAAAAGCCTTATCAATTGAAATAATATCATCATTGCCCGTTAATATTGTAATCGGTGTAATATTACTCGGATCTGATTCACGCATCTGGGAACAGGCATCGAAACCATTCATCACTGGCATCACGATATCCAGCAACACAAGATCTGGACGACACTCCCTGAACAGCTCTACACCTGCAACACCATTACTGGCTTCAATAACTTCATAACCTTCAGTTTCCAGTGCTTTCCTTAACATCATGCGCATTACCTGATCGTCATCCACCACCAGGATTAGTGGTGTATGTCGCTCAGCAACAGTCAGTTCCAGTTGAACAGTATCTTTCATGGTGATCTTCGATCAGTTAATTCCTAGAAACCAAATTGCATGCCCCTGGCAAGGTCATTCTTTATGTCTTCAATGTCTTCAAGTCCAACAGCCACTCGAATCAGCCCGTCAGCAATACCTGCCTCAGCCCTCTGTTCGGGCGTTAAACGACCATGAGTTGTTGTTGCCGGATGAGTAATAGTACTTTTGGTGTCACCCAGATTTGCTGTAATTGAAATAATTTGTGTTGCATCTATTAATTTCCAGCCAGCTTCCTTGCCACCTTTTAATTCAAAAGAAACAATACCGCCAAAATCCGTCTGCTGTCTACATGCAAGCTCATGCTGCGGATGACTGGCCAGTCCCGGATAATAGACCCTGGCAACCTGGTCCTGTTGCTCTAACCAGGTAGCAAGAGCCATTGCATTTTCACAATGTGCTTTCATCCTGATTTTTAATGTTTCCAGTCCCTTTAAAAATATCCAGGCATTAAATGCACTTAAAGTAGGGCCAGCAGTTCTCAAAAAACCAAAAACATCAGTACCTACTACCTGTTCAGTACCACAAACAGCACCTCCCATACAGCGCCCCTGGCCATCCAGGTACTTGGTTGCAGAATGAATAATAATATCCGCACCCAGTTTAACCGGCTGTTGCAATGCTGGCGTACAAAAACAGTTATCAACTGCCAGCAAACAATTATTTTCATGCGCAAGATCGGCAAGTGATTTTATATCAGCAATTTCAGTCAAAGGATTGGAGGGCGTCTCCAGAAAGAAAAGTTTTGTCTCTGGACGTATAGCCTGTTTCCACGACTCCAGGTCTGAAAGATTCACAAATGTGGTTTCTATACCAAGCCGTGCTAAAAAATTCGTAAATAGAACAGAAGTCGTACCAAAAATACTACGTGAAGATACAATATGGTCGCCAGCTTTTAATAACCCAATACAGGTTGCCAGTATTGCCGACATACCGGATGCGGTGGCCACGCAACATTCTGTCTCTTCCAGTGCAGCCAGTCTCTGTTCAAATGTGCGCACTGTCGGATTAGTAAATCGCGAATAAATATTTCCTGGCTGCTCACCAGAAAAACGTGCCGCTGCCTCTGCTGCAGATGAAAAAACATAACTTGATGTTGGAAATATAGGCTCACCATGCTCACCTTCTGCAGTCCGTTTCTGTCCGGCACGCACGGCTTT
>JAOUQA010000061.1 GCA_029879605.1 Gammaproteobacteria bacterium | reverse complement strand
TTGGGTAAGAGCATTTTGAATATTAAATGGATTAAAAAATGATTTTGAATAAATTCGCCCTTCTTATTTGGTTATTAACATTAACCATCGCATGTTCTACGCAGCCTTACTTTGAGCCGGGTTCTAATATACTATCTGAACAAAATGCATCTCAGACAGTTAAACAATACTATATTGGTGTTGATGACACAATAATGGTAACTGTATGGAAAAATCCCGATTTATCTATTGAAGTACCTGTTCGGCCTGATGGAAAAATTACAGTTCCTTTGATTGGTGATGTGCAAGCTGCTGGTCTTTCTCCAGAAAGGGTTGCAGTTAGTATTAAGGATAGGCTTAAGAATTTTATTCGTGATCCAAATGTTACTGTTATTGTAACTGAATTGCTTAGCCATGAATATTTAACAAGATTGCGTGTTACTGGTGCTGTAAACAATCCGATGTCCTTAAATTATCGTCAGGGTATGACAATACTTGATGCTGTACTGGCTGCAGGAAGTGTTAATGACTTTGCTGCACCAAATAAAACAAAGCTTTATAGAAAAGTTTCAGGAAAAATTATGGTTATGGATGTTTACCTGGGTGATATTTTGAATAAAGGAGAGCTTGAGACAAATGTTGAATTGAGACCTGGCGATATTATTACTGTACCTGAAAGATTATTTTAATGACATGGATCTGTAGCCGTGAATATTCCGTTTGAAATCTTATTTAATGTAATTATTGGCGAGTGTTATAAGCGTAGAAATATTATATTTTTATTATTTGCGCTAATTAGCTTATCACTTTTACTAACAGGAACTATTTGGCCTAAAAAATTTAATTCATTCACAATCATTCATGTGGATGGCACGAATATATTGCAGCCACTTATGGCAGGTGCGGCAGAACCAACAAATGCTATCGATCATGTAACAAATGCTCGTGAAATTATTTTTGGCGAAATAATAATGGATCAAGTGCTAATTGATGCGGGATGGTTGAAAAATAATCCAGATGATATTGAAAAAGAAAAAATTAAAAATGATATTAAGTTAAGAACAAAAGTTAATGGACTTGGTGATAATTTATTATCAATATCATTTTTAGGTTCTGATCCCGAGCGAGCTTACATGACTGCAAAAAGATTGGGTGAGTTATTTATTGAGGAGGGTGAAAAATCAAAAGTAGAAGAGAGTCAATCCGCATATGAATTTATTAAGAAGCAGGTCGATGAATACCTAACTAAGTTAACAAATGTCGAGGATGAGCTTAGAAAATTTCGAACCGACAATCCAGATGCTAGGCCAGGCCTTGAGGCAGAGGTGTCAGAGAGGATTAGTGATTTGCAGCAACATATTCAGCAAACACAACTGCAATTAAGTGAAACGGTTACTAGAAAGAAAAGTATTGAACAACAATTATCAGGCGAAGCCGCAGTAACTATTAGTCAAACGCGTGAAAATCAGTACAGATCTAGAATATCAGAAGCTCAGCAACAATTAGATAATTTAAGACTGGACTATACAGAAACTTACCCTGATATAATCAGGCTTAAGCATCAAATTGAAGATATGAAAGAATCACTGAATCAGGAAATAGAGAGAAGGCAAAATGCTCAAGCTCACTCTAATAATAGAAATTCTATCGTTGATGAAGGGATTACCTTGAATCCTTTGTATCAGGAATTGAGAAGTAGTTTATCAACTACTGAAACAGAAATTGCTGCACTAAATGAGCGTATAATTGATTTAAATAAATTATTAGATAGTGAATATGAAAGAGCTAGTAATATTTATGGAGGACAGGCAACTCTTACAAAACTAACTAGGAATTATCAGGTTAATCAAGAAATATACCAGGATTTATTACGCCGACTTGAAAATGCGCGCGTCTCTAAAAACCTGGATGAAGAACGACAGGGACTTACCTTTAGAATACAAGAGCCAGCTAAAATAGCGCTCCTTCCAACTGGTTTAAGGTTTATTCACTTTGCAATAGCGGGCATGGTATTGGGAGTATTTATTCCCTTAAGTTTGATTTATTTTCTAATTCAGTTTGATCCTAGGATAAGATTTTCTCAGATTATTGTTAAAGATCTTGGGCTGCCAGTACTGGCTGAGATTTATCAAATTACTAGTGATACCGAAATAAATAATGAAAAGAAAAATATAATGATTATATTTATTGGTGTTGCAGTTGTGTTATCAATATATGGCTATGTTGGCTGGCTCAAATTTATAGGGCAAATCTAATGAGTAAAATAGAAGATGCGCTGAAAAAAGCTAAACATGAACAAGATAGAATTGGTAACCAAAGTACTAGTTTAGTTAGACGGTTGTCAGGTTCTAGACCAGCTGTTCAACATAATCGC
Organism: Gammaproteobacteria bacterium; assembly: GCA_029879605.1. GTDB lineage: Bacteria > Pseudomonadota > Gammaproteobacteria > SZUA-229 > SZUA-229 > JAPHQX01. Next base: position 6,609 of record JAOUQA010000061.1, on the reverse strand, counting down.
GAAATAGTTAGCCATTCATCGTCCGCTAGAGAAATAGCTTTGATGAATGATGGTGAATCAATTGATAATAAAACTCTGTCCGAGCTTAAAATTATTTATTCTGAAATGCATGATACTCAGGTTGCAAATACTTATAGAGGGCTGAGAACCGCATTAATGCAGAAAAGCAATGGGCAAAACTTTGTAGTCATGATTACTTCGTGTAGTTCAGAAACAGATGATAGTAATATTTGTTTGAATATGGCAAATTCATTTGCTTTTGATGAAAGTAAGACGTCATTAATTATCGACTGCAATCTTAATTCGCCAAAAATTGATTCAATATTAAGTATTGATACAGGATATGGACTTACAGATTATCTTGAAAATGAAAATCTGGATTTGGAGTCGATTATTTATAGAACTGGAATAAAACGATTAAGAGCAATACCAGTTGGCACATCTAGAGAAACATCTATTGAATATTTTACTTCCAAAAAAATGCGGCAATTAATGGAGGAGTTGCTGCATAGATATTCTGATAGATATATTTTTATTGATTCGGCACCTATTGCTGAATCAGCCGATACTAGAATTTTAATTGAGTTGTGTGACTATGTTGTTCTTGTTGTTCCATATGGAACCTGCACAGTAACAAAAATTAAATCAGCAGTTGATGCTATAGGAAAAGATCGTCTATTAGGACTGGTGTTTAGTGAAATACCGCCTGGTATTAGAAAAATCAGAAAATTGCTTAAAATTTAAAATGAGTTGAAATGGATGTTCTTTTTTAATTTAAAAAACCTTTTAATGCTAATTATGGTGTTTTCAGGTTGTTGTTTAAGGTCAGTATTTGCTACCGACTTTAATTACATTGGAGCGATAAGGTATGCAACATATAAAAATATACATCAAGAGCCTGATCCTGTAGATACTGAATCCTCAGAATCTATCTATATGGAATTTTCTGTTGTAGAGGACACCTCAATCCTTAATGCGTCTTTTTTTGCATCAGTAGAGGCTATTAATTATGTTAATGATTATATGAATGATCAAGTTGTGAATAATCTTTCTATTGATTCGTTATGGCGAATTAGACCAGAGCATTTAGAATGGCAGTTACTCGATGTTTATACCCAGGCGGCAATCGATTCAGATTTACCGGGTACGCCTGATAATCAACAGGATGTAAACGCTTTTATAACAGGCCCAGAATATTATCTCAGATTCGATTCTTCTAATACACTAAATATTGATCTAAAATATATGGATTTCTATTTTGAAGATATTGATATTGATAATTCAAGGTCATTAGCGGCTCTTAATTATATTCATATTATAAATTCTGCTATAACAATAAATACTGAATACACATATCAAAATACTATTTTTGATAATGATCGTATTAACACTAATTATGGACAACAAGAATTAATTGCTGGTCTGGCTTATGATGGCAGGTCAACAACTACACAATTCGAGATTGGTGCAGCATATATACTTCCTGATAATTCTGCTAAAACAACAGAAACAATATATAGTTTAACTACTGAAAGACAAGTAACTGTTTCATCAATTCTGAGCATTGAGATCAGTCACCAGGTATCAGATGTTGGGCTATCTCTTTTTGATATGGCACCTAATCAACCGGCTGCAATGAATATACTTGATGTTAATTCGGGAATTTACTTTCAAGATATGTATGTTTTTGGCTATTCGAAACAAGTTAGAAACGGAGACTATTTAGTTAATATCGCTTATGTTGAGAACAATTATCCAGTTGTAACTCTAAGCAATGTAGTTGAAATGAGTGCTCTGTTTGGTAGGAACTGGGATTTGCCAAGAGGTGCTTCTCTGGCATTATCATTAACATATACCGATATGGAATACGAAAATATGAATCCTATACGACTAGATGATATTGCTTTGTTCCGTGCAGAATATAGTTATAATGCCAGACGTAATATCGATCTAAATATTGAAGTTATTACAGAAAAGCAGACGAGTAATATCGAACAGTACAATTTTGAAGATGTTAGAATGCTTTTCAGTCTAGAGTATTCCACAAGATAGTGTATTTTTATGTATATAAGTCACTTTGGTTTAAATGAATACCCCTTCAGGTTAACTCCTGATACTGATTATCTGTACATGAGTGCAGTCCATTCCCGAGCAAAAGCATACATGGACTACGCAATATTTAATAGGGAAGGGTTTGTAGTTATAACAGGTGAAATTGGCTCTGGTAAAACTACTCTTATTAAAAAGCTTTTGTCTGAGCTGGATGAGAATGTAGTTGTCGCAAAAATCTTTCAGACACAGCTCGATGAGGTTGAGTTGCTACAGGCAATATTAGTAGAATTTGGCCTAAATCCTTTCAGAGCTAGAAAAGTTGAGTTGCTTAACATGCTTAATCAATTTCTAATTGATTCGTATTTGGAAGGAAAGCAAGTACTTTTAATAATTGATGATGCTCAAAATCTTAGCAAAAGAGTCCTGGAGGAGGTCACGCTGTTATCAGGTGTTGAGACCCAAAAAGAGAAAATACTTCATGTAATTTTAGTGGGTCAACCTGAGCTTAATTATATGCTTGAATCTTCTGATATGGAGCAACTCCTACAAAGAGTGAGTCTTCGGTATCATGTTAGAGCATTGACTCTAGAGGAATCGACTGAGTATGTTCTTCATCGACTAAATGTCGCGGGAGCTAATGGTAGGATATTTCAGGATAACTTATTCTCAAAAATACATGAATTTACCAGGGGGGTGCCTCGGCTAATTAACACACTTTGTGATACTGTGCTAACATGTGCTTACGCATCAAATAAATTACTTGTAGATGATGAAGAATTCGAAAATGCAATAAAAGAATTGCAGTGGGGTGAATATGCATCTAAATGGACTCCCGATAACAAAGAGTATTCGTTAAAGGACTTTAATGAAAGTGAAAATGACTTTTATAATAATATTGATGGCCCTCAAATGAACGAACGAATATTTAATAATGGATATAAAAATATTAATTCATTAGCACTTGTAGAAATCTCTCGACAACTTAAACGAATAGCTGATTCTCTAGAAAAGAAACGGAAATAAGAGTCAATTATATGTGTGGAATTGCTGGTTGCTTTCAGTATAAGTCTAGTGTTGGAATTAGCAAGAATATGCTTGAGAGAATGATTAGTCGTCTTAAGCATAGAGGGCCTGATGATTATGGTTTTTATATAAATAATAACATTGGCTTAGCGCATTCACGTTTAAGTATTATTGACTTAAATACTGGGCATCAACCAATTCACAATACTGACAAAAGTATATGGGTGGTATTTAATGGTGAAATCTTTAATTATATAGAATTGCGTGAGTGGCTAGAAGATAAAGGGTATTATTTTTATACAAATACTGACACAGAGGTCATTGTTCATTTGTATGAGCATTATGGAATAGAATTTGTTAAACATTTAAATGGACAATTTGCTATAGCAATATGGGATTCTAATTTAAATAAGCTTGTTCTGGTTAGAGACAGGGTGGGAATAGTGCCACTTTTTTATACAGAGGCTGATGACGCACTATTTTTTGCTTCAGAAATTAAGGCGATAATACCTGCTTTAAAATCTAAACCAAGCTTAAATTATAAAGCAATTGATCAATTGCTCACCTTCTGGGTTCCTTTAAGTCCTATGACTTTATTTGAAGGCATAAAAGAGGTTTCACCTGGCCAGATTCTTGAGATTCAAAATTCTAAAATAGTATCTAGTTCATATTGGGATTGGGTTTATCCAGATGACAATAATTATTGGTGTAAAAATGAAAATGATCTCGCAGAAGAATTAAGAGAGCTTCTAATTGATGCCACAAGAATACGACTGCGATCTGACGTACCAGTTGGTGCATACCTTTCTGGTGGGTTGGACTCATCTGTTTTAACTTCTATTATAAAAAATTTTAGTGATACTCCTCTAAGAACGTTTTCAATTGAGTTTGAGGATAAAGGCCTCGATGAGTCTGATTATCAAAGAACGCTAATAAAATATCTTAATACGGATCATAGTCATGTGATTTGTCAAAGCGGGACAATAGTGGAACAATTCCAAAAGGCAATATGGCATTCAGAAAGTATTATGTTAAGGTCTGCGCCAGTACCGATGTCTGTTCTATCTAACTTAGTAAGAGAATCTGGTTATAAGGTAGTATTAACCGGTGAAGGTTCTGATGAGGTTCTTGGCGGATATGATATCTTTAAAGAAAATAAAATCAGGCAGTTTTGGGCGAAAAATAGATCATCTAATTTTCGCCCCTATTTGCTTAAGAAATTATATCCGTATCTTGATTTGCCTAAATCCAGTGCTAACTCATACCTGAAAAACTTTTTCGGAATAGGAATAGATGATCCAGACATTCCATATTTTTCGCATTTACCTAGATGGGATGTCACATCCAAGATAAAGAGTTTTTATTCAGATAGCATGAAGTCTGCCCTGAAAGTTACTGACTTTGCAGATATTGAGTGCCTATTACCAGCAAATATTAAGAACTGGAATTCATTCAATAGATCACAGTACATTGAGTCTAAAACACTTATGTCTGGTTATTTACTTAGCACACAAGGCGATCGAATGCTTATGATGAATTCTGTGGAAGGCCGTTTTCCGTTTCTTGACCACAGAGTAATTGAGTTTGCTAATAAACTAGATCCAAGATTGAAGATGAAGGTTCTTAATGAAAAATTCCTACTAAAAAAGGCAATGAGAAATTATGTTCCGAAGAGTATAATTGAGCGTTACAAACAGCCGTATCGTTCACCGGATATTTCTTCATTTGTTGGAGATAACTCAAGGGATTATATTCATTATTTGTTATCTGAGGATAAACTAAATGAATTTGGTTATTTTGATTCCTTTAAGGTTAATTTGTTGAGAAAAAAAATCTCAGCTGGAAAAGCTATCGGTTATAAAGACAATATGGCCTTTATGGCATTATTATCAACACAGTCATTGCACGAACAGTTTATTAATGAATTTTAAAACTATCAATTTAATTTGAGAGGTATAACATGTCAGCTGAAAATATACTCCGATCGTATGTCTTAGAGAACTATCTATTTACTGATGATCAATCAGTTTTGTCTAATAGTGATTCTTTTTTAGAGAAAGGTATTCTCGATTCAACTGGAATATTGGAGATAATAAACTTACTTGATGAGGAATTCGGAATTGTTGTTGAGGATGAAGAAATGATTCCGGAAAACCTTGACTCGATTGATAATATATTATCATTTATGGAAAAAAAGAATAACTAACGGGATTATTTTCTGTGAATACAGTATTAGGATATTTTATTAAGTCTGCATTGAGGCATAAAAATAAAATTGCTGTTATTCATGACGGTATTAGTATTACTTACAATGAGCTACACCAAAGATCATTGTATTATAGTGAATTAATTACTGACAATAATGTTAAGCCTGGCGATCGAGTTGCGATTTTCTCAAAAAATTCTATAGACTACATAGCATGTTATTATGGAATATGGTTGTCAAGTGCAGTTGCTGTCCCATTAAACACTGACTCAAAAGCAAAGGATATCGCTAATTGGGTTAAACACGCAGATGCAAAGTTAATATTTATGGATAAAACTATAAATGAAAGCGATAACGTGTACCAGTTGGTTTCTGAGGATTGTAATATAAAGTATATTGATCACGAAGATGAAAGAGGTTATGGTAAAGATATCATGCTTGATGAGTATACTGAGCCGGATATCAATAGTTTGGCTTCAATTATTTATACATCTGGAACAACAGGTCAACCAAAAGGTGTTATGTTGACGCATAAGAACATTTCATCGAACATGCAATCAATACTATCATATCTTCCAATTAAAGATGATGATAAATTCGTTAATGTTTTACCATTCTTTTATTCATATGGGAATTCTGTGCTTCATACACATTTAATGTGTGGTGCAACAATCATATTGGTTAATAGCCTTATGTTTCCTAATAAAGTTCTTGAGACAATAGATGGATATAATGCTACGTCAATTTCCGGTGTGCCGTCTACTTTTTTACTGCTTCTAGGCAAGGGAAGCCTAGAAAGGTACGATCTTAGTAGTCTCAAATACTTAACACAGGCGGGAGGGCCAATGGCTCCAAGCACAACAAAGCAGATTATTAACAAAATTCCAGATGTGGAAATATATATTATGTATGGACAAACAGAAGCAACTGCACGACTTTCATATCTTCCTCCGGAATTAATTGGTGATAAAATGAGTTCAATTGGAAAGCCTATACCCGGTGTGGAGTTTTTATTAAAAAAGGACAATGGAGAATTGGCTGATGTTGGTGACGAAGGGGTTATACATGCCAGAGGTGATAATATTATGTCTGGATACTGGAAAGATGAGATGTTAACAAAATCAGTAATTTGTAATGGTTGGTTAAATACAGGTGATATTGCCAGGCAAGATTCTGATGGTTTATTTTATATAGTTGGAAGAAAAACTGAAATGATAAAAACTGCCGCCAACAGAGTTAGTCCAAAGGAGATTGAGGAGGTTTTATTAACGCTTCCGGGTGTAAATGAAGTTGCAGTAGTTGGTGTAGATGATGAGTTGCTAGGCCAG
>JAOUQA010000482.1 GCA_029879605.1 Gammaproteobacteria bacterium | reverse complement strand
CCTGGTAAATTTTCATCAGGGCACCTGTTACTGTGATTCGGCCTTCAGGAAATATCACCACACAGCCACCCTGTTGCACACGGCGAATCAGCCGGCGCATGGACAGGGGATTGGCCGGATCCATGGCAAACAGCACACAAAACAGGGACGCCAGGCGACCAATCCAGCTATGGGCAACATAGGTATTAATGGCAAAGGTGGTACGGGCGGGCATAAAGGCATAAATCAGCACCGCATCGAGGAAAGAAGTGTGGTTAGCCACGATCAGGGTGGGCTGATCAGACGATTTCAAGTGCTCAATACCTTTGACTTCAACTTTGTATAACAGGCGTAACAGGTGGCGTAGCAGGGCTTTGAACATGGTGATCTCCTTGGTTAACTGTTAAGAAGATCATGGTTCAAAGCAGCGAATAATTAAACTATTCAATGGATAATAGCCGTATCGTATACATAGGGTTATTATAAATATACTTTTGTGGCGTCTTTACTGGCATTTTTCCGATTGGGAGGAATACATCCAGATCCCAGGCCGAACCAGGAGACATTCTTACAGAGTTGAGGCAAGTCTTATAAGAATATGTCAAATATGCCATAAAAAATATTGATTGGTGCTGGGGGCTAATGCTGCCTAGTATTTAATAAAAATATGGCAAATAAGGCATATTCACAAATAAGGAAATATATTGGGAGACGGAGACAAGCAGTTAGTATGGGTCGGTGACTCACGCGAAAAACTAATGGAATTTCCCGAGGAAGTCAAAGACTCTATAGGCTTTGCTTTGGGGTATGCCCAGTCTGGTGAAATGCATCCAGATGCTAAGCCTCTAAACAAAGGGAAGCTTAAGGGTAAGGGTATTTATGAAATAGTCGAGCCCTATGATGGTGATACATATAGAGCTGTTTATACGGTTATATTGAAAGGCAGGGTTTATGTGCTGCATTCTTTCAAGAAAAAATCAAATAAAGGCAAGGAAACACCAAAGCCTGATATTGATTTAATCGAAAGGAGATACAAGGTGGCAAAAGAAATACATGCTGAATTGGAAGCTAAAAATACTAACTTCATTAAAAAGTATCTTAAAAAATACCTTGGCAAGGTAAAGCAATGAGAGGCTAATATTATGTCAAATCTAGATTATACAGTTAGTAGTGGTAATGTTTATGACGACATTGGCCTTGATGATTCCGCTGAAATGAAAGTGAAAGCACAAGCTGTTATGATTTTATCAAAAGCTATTGTAGATAGCGGTATGACACAAGCAGAAGTAGCTGCTGTGCTAGGCATTGATCAGCCAAAAATATCTAAAATACTGCGTGGTCAATTTCGTAGTCTATCACTTGATAAAATATTCAGTTATCTTACAGCGCTTGATAAAGATATAAATATTACAGTTTCTGACAAGTCTGAAGATATACCACATACGCATATGCATTTTGCATAAGTGATGGCTTTTTTTTGTGATACCTGTTTCTTTTGAACATATAAAACCACCAAATCAGGCTTAGTAAAACTAAGCCTTTTTTGTTTCTAAAAAGGGTCGGTGACAAATGCTAATGTTAATAATTCTTAATAGTCACCGACCCCTTTAATTAGTACCTACGAAGCCATTCGCTGATATGTAACTTTAACACCATCGGCATTGATAAAGTTTAATACCTTATTTTCGAAATAACATTTATAGGTCAACATAGCATCAGTGCTTGACTCAATTTTTACATTCGAATCATCGATGATTTCATAATCACCCGCCTGCCATTCATAAAAAACTTCGTTGTCAATGACGGTAAGATAACAGCCATCAGAGCGGAACTCTATTTGTTCTGGGTATAATGAAACATCATCTGGGGTTTGTGATACACGCTGCCAATGACCAGTGAGGTTTTCGTAGCTTAACTGACTCATATTATTAGTATATTAATTATATGGGTCGGTTGTCTAATGGTAACAACCGACCCATCTCAGTTTATGGTGACATATATTTATACGGCTATACTGCTTCGGCCACTTTCTTACCTGTGCTACGTTTTGCTTTTTTGGGCTGAGCTTGCAATTCATCTAGCCGGCTTTTTTCGCTATCAGTCATGACAGTATTATTGTCGATGAACTTCATTGCCTTGTTTACGTCTCCGGGTCGATCCCCAAATCGTTTGCCTATGCGCTTAGCCTCAATAACACCATAATGAGGGCGTAACACCGGGTTATCCAATGCGGCTTGTATGGCGACTATGCCATTTTGTAGGTGATCACCACCTAGTGCCAG
>JAOUQA010000483.1 GCA_029879605.1 Gammaproteobacteria bacterium | reverse complement strand
TACGCCTGTAAAGCAGTAGTCGATTCAGGCTGAACTGGTTAAGATCTGGCTATGATTGCAGAACCCAGCCAGACCCCAGAGAAGGCCCCTTTTCCCCGGCCGCCCAAAACCCTGATGCGCCAGATAGGCCGGGCCATTATGGATTACGACATGATCCGCGATGGCGACCGGCTGCTACTCGGCCTGTCCGGGGGTAAGGACTCACTTTCACTCCTGCACATACTGCATCACTTGCAAAGCTATGCACCCGTCAAGTTTCAGCTCGGCGCCATGACAGTGGATCCCGAGATTGAAGGTTTTGACCCCTCCCATCTCAAAACCTACACCGCTGAACTGGGTGTGCCCTATTTCTACGAACAGCAGCCCATTGCAAAACAGGCAGAAGAACAGATGAAGAATGACTCCTTCTGCTCATTCTGTTCGCGTATGAAACGCGGCATCATGTACACCACCTGCCGTCGCGAGGGTTATAACGTCCTGGTACTGGCTCAGCACCTGGATGACCTGGCGGAGAGTTTTATGATGTCGGCCTTTCGTGGCGGACAACTGCGTACCATGAAGGCCAACTACACCAACAAGGAAGGGGATGTACGCATCATTCGCCCCATGGTCTATGTCCGTGAACGTCAGACCGCTGACTTTGCTCGCGAAGCTGGCCTGCCTGTTGTGCCCGACTCCTGTCCTGCCTGTTTTGCCATGCCCACCGAGCGGGAACACATGAAACAGCTACTGGCCCAGGAAGAGCAACACAACAAGGGCCTGTTCAAAAGCCTTCTCACCGCCATGCGACCACTCATCGCCAGGTCTGAGGCCGAGTAAGTTAAAGTTTACACATATAACATATTGATATTTTTAGTATATTTATCCTACCCTTAAATTTCAGGCACTTAGCTGGCTGTCGAAATCCTTTACAAAATTACGCTTACTATATAAGCAGATGCTTATTAAGCTATTGAATTATTGGTCATTTTTTAACCTGGCATAATCCCTGCAAATAATGCGTCAACGAAAAATTTAAGACGCAATATTCAGGAGTAGTATTATGTGGTTCAAGATCAAACGCACCCTGGCCATCCTGGCCCTGGCCCTGTTAACTGACGCCGATATGAGCGTTCCTGCAGAATGGGCGCAGGCCTACCAGCAGTTCCAGGTGACTCACAACGCCAGCTGAGGCTAAATGCCAAGAATCCCGGAAAACCCCGCCATGCGGGGTTTTTTTATGCCCGGCAGGGCCATTGGAAAATTAAACAGACAAAAAAAAAGCCCCTCGGGGAGGGGCTTGAAAACACAGCTAGACAACAATTGCCTGTTAAGGCACTAGCTTTTGACGACGCTTCGAATGTCATCCTCTGTAATCTGTGATATCCAAATCACTACAAAAGAAGACACAATATTAATGTAGCAACCATCGTGCCAATTTGTTATCTAATTGATTTTGTTGGAATTTAAACCATAGCTAAGGCTTTAGACGAAATGGCATGTAAACATTCCCGACAAGCCTGTCTTTTGGCAGGGAAACCACATAAGCCCTCCAGGGCATTGAATTTGAGCCAATATAGAGCTAGCGCGTGTTAAAAAATAAAAAAAAATGCCTTAAATATCTGTTTTTTCCCACCAATATGTAATTTAGCGCAACATTTCAAACACCCAGACCCATTTTAGTAATTTAGACCACCCGCATCGGAAAATTCACGCAATTTATTATCATTGTGGGATTTTTATCATTATTTATAACAATTTAATTATCATCAAACTGATAATAATCAACTTATAAGCATAAAGTGGGTTTAATTTTAATTGATATGTCCGTCTTTTCGCTATCCTGTCTTACCCGTCCCGTTTTACACCTCCCTGGCTGGAGGAGACGAATGTTTACAAATAACCCCAAATAAAACCTGAACTTCATCACATTTAGGCCGATCTAAGGGGTAACAGCAATCACCTCGTCCGGAGGGCTACAATGAGCAAATATCCCCATATATATCAGAAAGATGGGCTGGGCTGGTACATCGATACCGGCGATCGACAGGAAGGCCCGGTGGACTCTCGGCAGGATGCTGTTCAGCTGCTTAACCTGTTACAGCTGACCGACGCCGCCAGAACAGAGTTCGTCTGCCTGGATAGAGAGTGTTTCTAAAGCATTTTTAATTGTAAGGATTTCCGACAACCCCCCTGTACACGGACGTACATTCCCTAAGCTACCGAAATATCAGGCTCTTGAGCCATTTTTTCCCCTTCGACTGTCAGCAAATCTTACAGCT
>JAOUQA010000060.1 GCA_029879605.1 Gammaproteobacteria bacterium | reverse complement strand
ATAACCGACATTATTCTTTCTGTAATCATATCGGTTATATCTCAATAACTAGTAATATCAAATTTCATCGGTAAATATTTAATGTTCAGTAATGAGCAATAAGTATTGCTTAAAATAAGATATAAAAATGTTATGTTATTGGTGTATTGGATAAAAATCGTTATATTTAGCCTTTGTCAGGGCGAAGATTTATATAGTTGATATTTGGTTTATTTTGTTGCGAAACAGTTGATAGTCTGTCTGGTGTTTGAATTATACATCCTGTTCTTCCAACAGGTTATTCATTCATTAAGGTCTCACTATTATGTATGTTTATAGAAATATTCTAATATACTGTATATTTAGTTGCTCAAATGCTGTATAGTGTCGCCATTCAGGGTATTCGTGCCCTGTTCTGTAGCGTTTCTAGACCTGTAAGCAGATCAAGGTTGGTAAACGTGATAACCAACTTGAATTTGCATAGCTGACCAATATGTTCAGCTAAACGGGGTATTTAGCTTGTCTTTCCAGAATTTTAATCTTGACGCTAAACTGCTAAAAGCAGTGACAGATAGCGGTTACAACGAACCATCCGATATACAGCTTCAGGCCATTCCTCCCATTCTTGAAGGGCAGGATCTCATGGCATCAGCTCCCACAGGTACAGGTAAAACAGCAGCTTTTGTACTGCCTGCCCTGCAACGGCTACTGGTGAATAAGCCAGCTCCGGGCATAGGCCCCAGGGTACTGGTTTTAACTCCAACCCGTGAGTTGGCGAAGCAGGTTGCGGATAATATCTATAAATTTACCAAGTATGCTCAGATGAGCTCCTCTTCGGTGGTAGGTGGCACGCCATACCCACCGCAGATACGTATCCTGAAAAAACCACTGGATCTACTGGTGGCGACGCCAGGGCGTCTGATAGATCATATGCAGTCTGGGCGTATCGATTTTTCTAGGCTTGAAATGCTGATCCTGGATGAGGCTGACCGAATGCTGGATATGGGCTTTGTCGATGACGTAAAACAGATTGCTGCCCAGACGCCAGAAACCCGTCAGACCCTGCTGTTTTCTGCGACCCTGGAAGGTGAGATTGATAAAATAGCTCGTAAGTTATTGAAAAAACCGGTTCGGATCCAGATAGCGGGTGTTAAGTTTAAGCATGAATCAATTACCCAGCATGCTCACCAGGCAGATGATTATCGACATAAACGGGTATTGTTATCCCATATGTTAAATAAAAGCGAAGTAAGCCAGGCGATTATTTTTACAGCAACTAAAAAAGGTGCCGATGAACTGGCTATTCGCCTGAAAGATGAAGGTTTGAAGTGTGCTGCGCTGCATGGTGACATGAAACAGGGTATGCGTCGGAGAACTGTAGAAAATCTCAAGCGTGGAAAAATCAATGTTCTGGTAGCTACTGATGTTGCGGCTCGTGGACTTGATATAAAAGGCATTAGTCATGTGATTAACTTTGATCTGCCTATGCAGGCTGAAGATTATGTTCATCGTATTGGGCGAACTGGACGAGGCGGTGCCAGTGGTGTAGCGGTTTCCCTTGTAGGCCCACAGGACTGGATGCTGTTATCACGGATAGAAAAATTTATTGATGCCCGTCTTGATATGACTGAGATCGAAGGGCTGGAGCCAAAATTACCAAAGCCGAAATTTAACCAGGCTAAGAAAAAATCATTTGGTAGTAAGCGTAAACCGAATGTGCGTTTCAAGAATCGAAATCAAAAGTCATATGGTGGTGGACAGGGTCAGGGACAGTCACAGAAACGACGTCGTTCTCAGAATTTAAAAGTCGCCTGAAACTGACTTCTATTGTTCACACACAAATGTGTGAACAATAGAACCATCGGGTGATACGGTCTCCAGGCGGACGTTGAAGCCCCAGAGGTGTGCAGCATGTTTCATCACTTCATTGGCACTTTCGTCTAAAGGGATGCGATGATACTGGGTATGCCTCAGGGTCAAGGATCTGTCGCCACGAATATCAACATTGTGTACCTGAATATTTGGTTCTAAGCTACCAAGATTATACTGATCAGATAAAGTCTCCCTGATATGCTGGTAGCCGGCATCATTATGGATAGCTGAAACTTCAATTTCCTTTTGCTTGTCATCATCTAGTATAGAAAATAATTTAAAATCACGAATAATTTTAGGTGACAGGTACTGACCAATGAAACTCTCATCTTTAAAGTTTCGCATGGCAGTATCAAGTGTGGCCTGCCAGTTAGAGCCAGCAAATTCTGGGAACCACTTGCGATCTTCATCTGTCGGGTGTTCACAGATACGGCGAAGATCTGACATCATGGAAAAGCCCAGTGCATAGGGGTTAATGCCGGAGAAGTATGGGCTATCAAATTCGGGTTGATATACAACATTCGTATGTGATTGTAAAAACTCAACCATAAAGCCATCAGAAGCCAGTCCTTCGTCATAGAGCTGATTAAGAATAGTGTAGTGCCAGAATGTCGCCCAGCCTTCATTCATTACCTGGGTTTGTCGTTGTGGGTAAAAATACTGAGCGATTTTCCTGACGATACGAACTAATTCTCGTTGCCATGGTTCAAGTAGTGGTGCATTTTTTTCTATGAAATAGAGAATGTTTTCCTGTGGTTCACTGGGGAAGCAGGCAGGTTTATCTGAATTGCTGTCCAGATCTTTTGTAGGTATCGTTCGCCATAAATCATTAACCTGAGATTGCAGGTATTCTTCACGTTCTTTCTGCCTTGATTGTTCTTCCTGAAGAGAAAGTTTTGCAGGACGTTTATAGCGATCAACGCCAAAGTTTTTGAGTGCGTGGCATGAGTCAAGTATGAGTTCAACCTGTTCTGTACCATAGCGACTTTCACATTGTGAAACATAGTTTTTAGCAAATAGAAGATAATCGATAATAGAATCTGCACTGGTCCATGTGGTGAAAAGATAATTATTTTTGAAAAAAGAATTATGACCATAAGCAGCATGAGCAATAACGAGTGCCTGCATAGTTATAGAGTTCTCTTCCATTAAATATGCAATACATGGATCCGAGTTGATAACAATTTCATAAGCCAGGCCCATCTGACCACGCTGATAACGCTTTTGATTGCGGACGAATTCTTTACCAAAAGACCAGTGTGTGTAACCTATAGGCATGCCAATAGAAGCATAGGCATCAAGCATTTGCTCAGCAGTAATAATTTCAAGTTGAACGGGATAAGTGTCCAGGTTGAAATTGCCTGCAATTCGTTCGATCTCGTTATGATACTGATCAATGAGATCGAAAGTCCATTCAGATGTATTGGATATTGGTTTAGTTGCCATGCTCACGCTTCTGAAAAAGTTTTCTAAACACAGGATAAATGTCATTAAGGTGCTCAATACGTTGCATGTCAAAGTTATCCCATTGATTTTTTAATGTAAGGTATTCCTGCCATAAATTCTGGTGCCTGTCCTCAGTGATTTCTATGTATGCATAATATTGTACATAGGGCATAATTTTTTCGTTAAGGAGATGTTTGCATGTTGTCGAATCATTTTGCCAGTTATCACCATCAGAAGCCTGTGCAATGTATATATTCCAGTCATTTGTAGGAAAACGATCCTGTATGATTTCTGTAACCAGTTTGAGTGCGCTGGAAACGACGGTGCCACCAGTTTCACGGGAATAGAAAAATGTTTCCTCATCGACTTCATTAGCAACTGTATGATGAGAAATGAAAACGACCTGTATCTTTTCGTAGTTACGGGTAAGAAACATATATAAAAGCATAAAGAAACGCTTGGCCATATCTTTTTCGGCTTGACCCATGGAGCCAGATACATCCATGATGCAGAACATAACTGCCTGGGTAGTTGGTGTAGGGCGGTCTGTAAAATTATTGTAACGTAAATCAAATGTGTCAATATAAGGGATATTTTTAATTTTATTTTCGAGACGTAGGATTTCATCCTGTAAATCAATGATGACCTGATCAGTTTTTTCGTACTGCTTTAATAGTTCATTGAGTTCGTCCACAGCCTCTTTTAAGCGATTTCGATAGGGGGCTCTAAGTGCCATTCTTCGTCCCATTGCACCTGTAAGGGAGCGAATGACATTTATGTTAGTGGGTATGCCATCACTGGTATGCCCGGCACGAACTTTTTTTGTTTCAGTAATAGTGGTTAGTTTGGTTTTTATGAGATTAGGTAACTCCAGATCCTCAAAGAAAAACTGAAGAAATTCTTCACGGGTGAGTTCAAAAATAAAATCGTCAACACCCTCTCCTTCATTTGATGCCTCTTTGCCCTGTCCTTTCCCGGTATTCTCCTGAGGTCGGGGGATTTTGTCACCAGTTTGAAATTCCTTGTTACCAGGGTAAATCTGTTCTCGTTTGCCGCCTTTGCCATGATGGAAAAAAGGTTCAGATATATCTCGATTCGGTATAGATACTGATTCTCCTTTATCAAAATCAGTAATGCTACGCTGTGATGCGGCATCAGTTACGGCTTTTTTTATCTGTTTTCGAAAACGACGGATAAACTTCTGTCTATTTACGGCACTTTTATTCTTTCCATTTAATCGTCTATCGACAATACGAGACATTTGGTTATGCTCCGATCAGGACGATTTACGTACACGTAAATACCATTCGCTTAGAAGCCTAACCTGTTTTTCCGTATAACCTTTTTCAACCATTCTATCAACGAAATCCTCGTGTTTTTTCTGATCTTCTGGTGATGCTTTTGCATTGAATGAGATAACTGGTAGAAGGTCCTCGGTATTAGAGAACATTTTCTTTTCTATAACCGTGCGGAGTTTTTCATAGCTGGTCCATTGTGGGTTCTTTCCTTCATTATTAGCACGTGCACGTAATACAAAGTTGACTATTTCGTTACGGAAATCTTTTGGATTGCTGATGCCGGCAGGTTTTTCGATCTTTTCAAGCTCATCATTTAGTGATGATCGATTAAACATTTCCCCAGTTTCCGGATCTCTATAATCAGTATCCTGAATCCAGTAATCAGCGTAAGTAACATAACGATCAAATATATTTTGTCCATATTCTGAGTAGGATTGTAAATAAGCAGTCTGAATTTCCTTACCAATAAACTCAATATATTTCTGAGTTAGATAACCTTTAAGGTAAGAAAGGTATTTTTCTTCTACTTCCGCAGGAAATTGCTCACGTTCAATTTGCTGCTCAAGTACATATAATAAATGTACAGGGTTAGCTGCAATTTCTGCGTGATCGAAGTTAAAAACTTTGGAGAGGATTTTAAAAGCAAATCGAGTGGATAGACCTGTCATACCTTCGTCTACGCCTGCAAAGTCCCTGTATTCCTGGTAAGATTTTGCATGTGGGTCAGTGTCTTTAAGATTGTCTCCATTATAGATCCGCATTTTAGAAAATATATTTGAGTTTTCCGGTTCTTTAAGTCGAGATAGTATGGCGAATTGTGCCATCATCTCTAGTGTGCCAGGTGCTCTTGGTGACTGATAGAGAGAACTGTTTTCAAGTAATTTTTCATAGATTTTGATTTCTTCTGAAATTCGCAAACAATAGGGTACTTTGACAATATAGATACGATCAAGGAATGCTTCATTGTTTTTGTTATTTTTAAATGCCTGCCATTCTGATTCATTAGAGTGTGCCAGTATAATGCCTTCAAAAGGTATGGCTGGGAAACCTTCAGTGCCTTTGTAGTTGCCTTCCTGGGTAGCTGTCAATAATGGGTGAAGTACTTTTATAGGTGCTTTAAACATTTCCACAAACTCAAGTAAACCCTGGTTTGCACGACATAAGCCTCCTGAGTAACTATATGCATCTGGATCATCCTGTGAGTATTGTTCAAGTTTGCGTATGTCAACTTTTCCAACCAGGGATGAGATATCCTGGTTATTTTCATCACCAGGCTCAGTTTTTGTAACCGCTATCTGGCGTAGTATGGATGGGTACAATCTGACAACTTTAAATTGAGTAATATCACCATTGAATTCCTGTAATCGTTTTGTAGCCCAGGGTGACATTATTCCAGTAAGATATCGTTCGGGTATGCCATATTCATTTTGTAGAATTTCGCTGTCTTCAGCTGGATTGAACAGAGCTAGTGGAGATTCAAATACTGGCGAGCCCTTAATCGCATAGAAGGGAACTTTCTCGACAAGAGATTTTAATTTTTCTGCCAGTGATGATTTACCACCACCGACTGGACCAAGCAGGTAAAGTATCTGTTTCTTTTCTTCCAGTCCCTGTGCTGCATGTTTAAAAAAAGCAACTATCTGTTCAATGACATCTTCCATGCCATAAAATTCACGAAAAGCTGGGTAAATTTTAATAACTTTATTAGAAAAGATACGGCTTAATCTGGCATCATTATGGGTATCAAGTAATTCAGGTTCACCGATTGCCTGAAGCATCCGTTCAGCAGGGCTGGCGTAAGTAAGAGGTTCTTTTTTACACAGGTTTAAATAATCTTGAAGTGATAGTTCTTCATCAAGCGTTTGTTCGTATCGGGTTGTGTAGTGATCAAAAATACTCATTGCTCATCCTCCCCTTAAAAACCATTATGTACAACAGAAACTATAGACTATTGATAATATAATTAGCCCCAAATTTTAAGTTAAATTAGGAGAAAAGCCATATTGTATAAATAATAGACAAAATATTATGAATTTGGTTGCTAACAGGGTTTTTTATTACTGACTGGTCATATTGGTGTGATAAATGGAAGGAGAACATGCTGGCTGATATTGCTTTTTTTACTGTATGATAAGTAATACTTAGATATAGCGGATGCGAATTAGAAAAACTTATTAAAGACCCAGCTTATAGAGCATACGATAGAAGCTTGAACAGGTTTTATAGCAGGATATACAAGAAGACTGTTAAGGTGAGATATGAGTGTATTGATTAAGGGGCAGATAAGTAACGACTGGCTGGATCAGGAAATCAATAAGGACGAATTTGTTCGAGATGAATCAATCTTCAGAAACTGGGTAACCAGAGATGGAAAGGCAGGTATCTCAGGTGACTCAGGCTTTAAAGCAGAAGCAGGCCGCTATCATTTATACATTTCACATGCCTGTCCCTGGGCACATCGAACAATAATTGTTAGAAAACTCAAACAGCTTGAAGACTTTATTGGTGTTTCGGTCGTAGCACCTGAAATGTTTGATAAAGGCTGGTCATTTACAAGCCAGGAATCAGAGGTTAAAGATCATTTATATGCTTATGATTATTTATATCAGTTATATACGCATGCGGATCCCGTATGTACATCACAGGTAACTGTACCTGTCTTATGGGATAAAAAGAATGAAACGATTGTAAATAATGAATCATCTGAAATTATTCGTATGTTTAATTCTGAATTTAATGATTTAACAGCTAATGATGTTGATTTATATCCAGAAAACCTACGTAGTGAAATAGATCATGTTAATGAATTTATTTATGAAAATATAAATAATGGTGTTTATCGATGTGGTTTTGCCAGGTCTCAGATAGCATATGAGGAATCTTTTGAACGGTTATTTGGTGCGCTTGATGAGCTCGAAGTTAAACTATCATGCCAAAGGTATTTAGTAGGTGATAAAGCCACTGAGGCTGACTGGCGCCTGTTTACGAGTCTAATAAGGTTTGACGTGGTTTATTATGGCCATTTTAAGTGTAATTTACGTCGAATAATAGATTATCCAAATTTATTTAAATATATGAAGAGACTCTATCTGGTTGAGGGAATTAGTCAGACTGTGAATTTTGGTCATATTAAGAGTCATTATTACTTTAGTCATGTATCAATCAATCCTACTCAAATTGTTCCAGCTGGGCCAGAAATTAAGTTATTTGATGTAAATAATTGAGTATGTTTAAAAGTAAGTAGTTAATGTCTTTCTAATATAGTGATGATATTGAGAAATATTAATTCGCATAACTAAAAATATCATAGTTAAGCTAGCTGATTTGGATATCAATTATATGATAATAGGAAGATATCTGACTAAAATAGTTGATTAGGTAATAAATAGAGGTTTCTGATGGCGTTAATTGATTTATGGGGCGATCTTATAACTGAGTATTCACTCAGTTTAATACTTGTTTGGGTAATTATGGCAATGTTGGTGTTATATGTCGGTCGAATCCCATGTCATAATATTTTAAAGATTTGTTCGTTATCTATTGGGCGTATATTCAGGAATTTTTCAAAATCAGCAGAGAGAAATGAAAAACAAATAAATAATAGAAATAGAGAGATATTACTGGCTTATGGTCGCGAAAGTTCAGAAAGATATCTGGAAAGAGCTTTTCAGCGCCTGGCTGTACAGGTAAACAGCCAACTAGGTAGTTATCCGGGCTTGCATCAGAAATTAAGTGATCAGTTTAAAAGCATTGATGAGGATTACAGGCGGTCAGCTGATGAGCCACCTCGGCCACCTGAGTGGCTGAAGGCGATAGAGGCAGTCGCAGAAATACCTGCAAATGATTCACCGGTTGTTGCATCGATACTTGGAGATATACATAAAACAATGCGAAAAGCATTAGATAAAAATATTGTAGAGTATAAAGCGGCGATTAAAGAGAGGCATTTATTGTTAAAAAAGATAAAACCATACTGGGTTTATCTAAGTGGGATACTGAAAGGACTTGATGGAAAGATAGCAGGTATAGACAAGAGAACCAGAAAAATTGATGAGTATATGGAAAAATATGAATCAATGTTAAAAGACCCTGATCGTGCAGAGAGGGTATTAACAAAATCATTATTTAAAGACCTGGTCGTTTCGGTATTTTTATTATGTATAGGTATATCAGGTATTTACGTTAATTTTTATCTTATCGCGTTACCGATGGAAGAGATTGTAGGTGCTGGAAGCAGTTTGAATAATATGAAAGCATCAGATATGGCAGCAATATTTTTGACAGGTATTGAGATTTCGATTGGTATTATTTTGATGGATGCGCTTGGACTGACAAGGCTTTTTACTTCTATTAGTGATTCGGCTGATGACAGAAAAAAAAGATTT
>JAOUQA010000480.1 GCA_029879605.1 Gammaproteobacteria bacterium | reverse complement strand
ACAACCCTGTCACCTTTTGTAATGCCTTTGGCTTTCAACGCATTGGCAAACTGGCTGACTTCATCGGTCAGTTGCTGGTAGCTGATTTTGCGTGTATCGCCTTTTTCACCTTCAAAAATAATGGCTGTTTTATCAGCTTTGTCTGCCAGGTGACGATCAAGGCAATTATGGGATACGTTTAACTGACCATCGGCAAACCATTTGAAATGGGGTGCCTGGCTATCATCGAGTATTTCATTGAAGGGTGTTTGCCAGTCCAGCATGTCACGGGCCTGTTCTGCCCAGAAGCCTGTGTAATCAGTTTCAGCTTTTTTATGCAGGGCATCAAATTCGGCTTTCTTGATGCGAGCCTGGCTGGCAAAATCTGTAGAAGGTTCAAATTGACGATTTTCAATGAGGACTGAATCGATGTTGCTGTCGGTCATACCGATCTCCATTGCCTGTTATTCTTGGAACAAACAAGCATACCGGTGCTCCGTGTCGGAGGCAACCGGGCTCACTCTATATAGGTGATTTTCTCAGTATCCGGTATCCTGGCCAGTTGCCAGTTTTCCATGGACCATTGCCAGAAGGTATTTAATGAGGCATTTTCCAGTCCTGGTTCCGTGGTTTGTCCAAGGAAGTTCATGGCTTTAACCAGCTCAGACACAGCATGTCGTTTATTGATTCCATGGGCACCTGTCTGTTTACTGAGTTTGTCGCCAAGAGTATTAACGGCAATAGGCAGATGAGCATAGCCCGGTGTGTGAAAGTTTAGTGACTGTTGTAAATATATTTGTCTTGGTGTTGAGTCGAGCAAATCAACGCCGCGAACAATATCGGTAATCTGCTGAAATTCATCATCAATAACGACGGCTAACTGGTAGGCAAACAGGCCGTCACGGCGCTTGACAATAAAATCACCCAGATCCTGTTTCAGGTTGTGGCCATAGTCACCCATGATTTGATCATTGAATTGAATTGTCCGATCCTGGGTACGAATACGTAAAGCGGCTTCTATTTTTGCAGAATAATGTTTGTTGTCACAGGTGCCAGGGTAGATAAGTCCCAGGTTACCACTGGTGGCATGCTCTCTTAGATCACGACGACTACAGGTGCAGCGATAAATTAGATTATTTTCAAAGAGTTGTTGTAGATAATATTCATAAGTATCTTTGCGTTGGGTTTGATAAATAACCGATTCGTCCCATTCAAAACCAAATGCTTCCAGGGTGCGTAAAATTGTATCTGCAGCGCCCGCTACATTTCTTAATTCATCTACATCTTCCATGCGTACCAGCCAGGTACCTTTTTGGCTACGAGCCTGGCAATAACTGGCAACTGCGGCAATTAATGAACCAAAGTGGAGGGGACCTGTTGGTGATGGGGCAAAGCGTCCCCGGTAGTTTTGTATGTCCAGGGGCATGGTTTAAATGAAAAGAGCCAGACAGGGTCTGGCTCCTGAAAGACGTGGCTTACTTGCCCCGGGTCTGTTTTTCCTTGATTTCATCAAGGCTCTTGCAGTCGATGCACTGGGTAGCTGTAGGACGAGCTTCCAGTCGTTTAATACCGATTTCAACACCACAGGTTTCGCAAAAGCCATATTCACCGCTGTCCAGCATATTCAGTGATTCTTCGATTTTTTTAATCAGCTTGCGTTCACGGTCCCGGGTACGTAATTCCAGGCTGAATTCTTCTTCCTGGGACGCTCGGTCAGCAGGATCTGGAAAATTGGCCGCATCATCTTTCATGTGGCCCACGGTACGATCAACTTCTTCCATGAGTTCATTTTTCCAGTTTTGCAGAATCACGCGGAAGTGTTCAGTTTGTTTTTCATTCATATATTCTTCACCCTTTTTGGCTTTATAGGGGGTGAAGTTATGTAATTTTTGTGCCGAAGTATCAGGCATCGAGTTCTCCGATATATTTCAATACGACGCTTAATTACAGATATGCGTCCGGTTGCAACAATGAAAATTTATAAAGCAGGGTAATTTACCTGTCTTGGCGGCAA
Organism: Gammaproteobacteria bacterium; assembly: GCA_029879605.1. Taxonomy (GTDB): domain Bacteria; phylum Pseudomonadota; class Gammaproteobacteria; order SZUA-229; family SZUA-229; genus JAPHQX01. The sequence goes on along the minus strand of JAOUQA010000480.1, from coordinate 282 downwards.
TATACAATCCTGTATTAGCTTTTTAGTGTTTTTTGCACACGGGCGCTGATTTTGCCTTTATATAAGCGAATCATAATATTGTCGTCTTTTTTGACCTGTTGAGCCCGGGTAAGTGGATTGCCAGACTCGTCAGTCGCTATAGCATAACCACGACTCAGGGTATTGAGTGGACTAATAGCCTGCAGGGTACGACTTAAACCGGCCAGGGATTGCTGGCTGGATTTTAACTGCTGATCCATAGCACGTTGAAGTCGCTGGATCAGGTTGCTGATCAGTTCCTTG
>JAOUQA010000481.1 GCA_029879605.1 Gammaproteobacteria bacterium | reverse complement strand
TCCTGGTAATCCCGCTACATCCAGGGCACCTTTACGTCGAGTCATTTCACGAGCTTTCCTTGCAGCTTCTCGCGCCCTGGCAGCATCAATAATTTTTGAAGTAATTGCTTTGGCTTCGGAAGGTTTTTCCAGTAGAAAATCATGGAGTTTTTCACCCATAGTCGACTCTACTGCCGACTTAACTTCTGAAGAAACCAGTTTATCCTTGGTCTGAGATGAAAACTTCGGATCAGGAACTTTAACCGATAAAACAGCCGTTAAACCTTCACGAGCATCATCACCACTGGTATTCACTTTTGCTTTTTTGGCTACACCTGATGAATCGATATACTGATTTAAACTACGAGTCAGGGCTGATCTAAAACCAGCTAAATGGGTGCCCCCGTCTTTCTGTGGAATATTATTGGTAAAACAGAAGATATTTTCCTGGTACGAATCATTCCACTGCATGGCCACTTCAACCACAATACCGTCTTTTTCAGCATCAAAATGCAAAACGGATTCATGTAAGGGGGTTTTGTTCCTGTTCAGATGCTCTACAAATGATTTAATACCACCTTCATACTCAAAAACATCTTTTTTGTCATTACGGTTATCAACCAGAACAATCCGCACACCGGAATTCAGGAATGACAATTCACGCAGGCGCTTGGCTAAAATATCGTAATGGTATTCAATATTGTTAAATATCGTGTCACTGGCCCAGAACTGAACTTCAGTACCTGATTTTTCAGTATCCCCTATGACTTTTAAATCACTGACGGGATCACCCAGTTTAAATTCCTGCTGATGAATCTTGCCATCTCGATGTATTGTTAATCTTAGCTTCTCAGACAGGGCATTCACTACGGAAACGCCCACCCCGTGTAGACCACCGGAAACTTTATAAGAATTATCATCAAATTTACCTCCTGCATGGAGGACAGTCATAATAACGGTTGCAGCTGAAATACCCTCTTCAGGATGAATATCAACAGGGATACCTCGACCATTATCTGTTACTGATATGGATTCATCACTATGAATACGAACTGTAATTTCTGAACAATGTCCTGCCAGGGCTTCATCGATAGAATTATCTACAACTTCAAACACCATATGATGCAACCCAGTGCCATCATCCGTATCACCAATATACATACCGGGTCGTTTACGAACGGCCTCCAGGCCTTTTAAAACCTTAATATTCGACGAATCATACGAAGCTGCGTCAGACATAGAAATCCCCAGAAAATTGAACTCGTAATTATACCTGAACCAGCAGGATTCAGGGCTATGAAATTAATATTTTTCAGTTATTTACTGTTGAAATTACACCATGTTCCACGTGGAACAATTTTGCAGATGTAAACGCCGAATAATCGAGTTGTTCAGCATCAATTGCTGTTACAAAAAGCTGAACTTTCATACTTGCCAGAATATTCATCAAGGCATGTTGACTATTAACATCCAGCTCTGCAGGTAAGTCATCAAATAATAATATACAGGGCCGTTTTGCATGTTCAACATAAAGATCTAACTGAGCCAGCCTTAATAATGTTACCAGTTTCTTTTGCTGCCCACGTGATATCGATGTCTGGGCTGACTGATTATCCAGTTTAATCTTAATATCTGACCTGTGAGGCCCAGACTGGGTATAACCTTTATCCCTGTCTTTACTAAGATTTAGCTCTAAAGCATCAGCATAACCAACCTCTCCGCTCCAGCCTTTTTTATATTCCAGTTGAATCTGGCTATCTGGAAAAATAAGTTGCGTAATCTTACTGATTTTCTTATTTAACTGGTCAAGATAAGCTGTCCTATATTTATCAATCTGTTCAGCATTCTCAACAAGTGCAATATTCCACAAATTACACATACGATCATCCTGTCGTGAACGAAGTGCTGCATTCCTTTGAGATAGAGCCGTTTTATAATCTTTCCAGACTTGAAGAAAACAATGTTCCACGTGGAACACTCCCCAATCCATGAAATGACGCCGATTTTCAGGTCCCGAACTAATCAACTGATGACTATCAGGATGAATGGCTATTACAGGTAATAAAGCTGAAAGATCTGATAATCGAGATACAGTTTGCTGATTAATCCGAATCAGCTGATCCCTGGTACTTCGTTGTATTCCAACTGTATAGGCCTGTAATGAATGGTGAAGACGTGAAAAAAGTCGAAAATGATCCTGATTATGCATTATCAGGTCTCGATATTGTCCCTGCCTGAAACTACGTCCGAAACTAAGATAAAAAATACTTTCCAGTAAGCTGGTTTTACCCGCAGC
>JAOUQA010000479.1 GCA_029879605.1 Gammaproteobacteria bacterium | reverse complement strand
TGGGGTAATGTTACTGAAATTGGGCCAGAGATACTCGATATTTCACAAGTTGTGAATTTTGAATATATTCCTGCTGAACATGAGTTTTCTAAACAGCATAGTTTTAAACTGGATGTTCCTCCCCATCGACACCTCTACATAAGAGTTAATAAGGGGATTGAGTCGGCAGGGGGTTATATACTTGCACAGGTGCATGATTATATAAACCGGGTTCCTGAATATCCACGTGAAATTGAAATTATGGGTAAGGGATCATTGCTTAATCTTTCCGGCGATAAAAAACTGTCAATTATATCCCGTGGTAACCAGGGGCTTCACTTTCAGGTGGGTTATGTAATGCCTGATCAGATACAGCACCTGGTATCTCAAACTCAGGGTGAGTTTCAGAATCCGTCATTTAAAAATTACTGGTTTGATGAAGATAATATTACACAGCGTTTTGAGCAGCATGGTGATTTACCCCAGGTACCTCCAGGTAACAGTGTGTTTACCTCGTTTGATTTTTCCAGTTATCTCCAGCGTCAGGATAGTAAAATTAGGAATGGCGTGTTTATGCTAACAGTAAAAGGCTGGGATCCGGTTCGAAAACGCACTACCGGTGTAGCTGAAAAGCGTCTGATTCTAATAACAGACCTTGGCGTGATGGCAAAGAAAAATGCAGACAATTCACGTGACGTTTTTGTTATGTCAGTGGATAAGGGGCGACCTGTTCAGGGTGCAAAAGTCAATGTGCTGGGTATTAACGGTGTTTCTGTTTTTTCTGAAGTTACAGATAGTAATGGCCATGTTTCAATTCCGGATTTAAAAGAATTTAAACGTGAAAAGAAAGCCAGTGTAATTTTTGTTACACAAAACAATGATTTGAGTTTTATTCCTTATGATCGTAATGATCGACGACTGGATATGTCACAGTTTGATGTGGGTGGAGTACAGCAGTATGGTAAAGGCGATGTGTTATCGGCTTACCTTTTTTCTGATCGTGGCATATACCGCCCTGGCGATAGTTTCAATATTGGCATGATTGTTAAGTCAACTGACTGGACTCGTGACCTTAAAGATATTCCTTTACAAGTGGTTGTTACGGATCCCCGTGGCCTGGTAATCAAGGAAAAGAAATTCCCATTATCTGATGCAGGCTTCGAGTCATTAACTTATAACACACGAAATAGTTCGCCTACTGGTGAGTATGAAGTTAAGTTGTATCTTGTAAAAGATAAATATGGTCGTAACCTGTTAGGCTCAACTACGGTCAAGCTTGAAGAGTTCCTGCCGGATAGAATGAAAATTTCATCTCGTTTTTCACAAGAGCGTTCAGTTGGCTGGGTGCACCCGAAAGACCTGACGGCAAGGGTGAGTTTGAAAAATCTATATGGTACCCCTGCCAGCGAACGACGCATCAGTTCAAGTATGACGCTGTCACCCTATAATCCTGTCTTTCAGAAATACAGTGCATTTCGTTTTTTTGATCCATTAAAAGCTAAAAAAGGCTTTACTGAGCGCCTTACAGAAGAACTTACAGATGAAGAAGGCCAGGCAGAAATTACCCTGGATTTAGAACGCTTTGCCAGTGCATCTTATAATGTCAGTCTTTATGTAAATGGTTTTGAGGCAGAAGGTGGACGAAGTGTTAGTACTGAGCGCAGTTTACTGGTTTCCCCAAGGGAATTTCTTATTGGTTATAAGTCTGATGGTTCGCTAGATTATGTGGGTAAGGATAGTCTACGCCAGATTCGTTTGATAGCTGTGGATCCATCGCTTGAATTAACCGGGGCGGATAAATTAAAGATTGAGCTGCTTGAACAGCGTTATATCTCTGCACTCGTGAAACAGGATAATGGTACTTATAAATACCAGTCTGTATTAAAAGAAAAGACCTTAAATGAGTCTGAGATAACTATTACAGATAAAGGTCTTGATTATAAGCTGCCAACTGAAGTTCCCGGTGATTTTATTTTGTTGATTAAAGATGTAGACGGTCTTGAATTAAACAAGGTTCGCTTTAGCGTTGCTGGTGAGGCAAACCTGGCAGGTAGCCTGGAAAAAAATGCTGAGCTACAAGTCAGGCTTAATAAGAAAGATTATCAGCCTGGAGAAATGATTGAAGTAAATATTCGGGCACCTTATGCCGGTGCAGGCCTGATTACCATTGAGCGTGACAAGGTCTATGATTATAAATGGTTCAGCAGCCAGTCAACGAATACTGTACAAACTATCAGGCTACCACATGGGCTGGAAGGTAACGCCTATGTAAATGTCAGTTTTATTCGTGATATTGCT
>JAOUQA010000059.1 GCA_029879605.1 Gammaproteobacteria bacterium | reverse complement strand
GAAGTACCCCCGCCGAGGGCTTTGGTGAACATGACCCGGAAATGACTTTTACAGACGATATTGAAAATGTCCCACCCCAGTTCCGCCAATTAGGCATACAGGTTGAAATGGCTAATGATGCGGGAGAAACCAAAACATTTGTCGTTACCAAAATCGATAATGACAAGCTGACACTCGATGGTAACCACCCACTGGCAGGGAAAACCGCTCGTTTCACAGTAAATGTACTTGAGATCCGTGATGCCACTGCCGAAGAAATTAGAAAAGGTGCCGACAACCCTAATGTATCGATACATTAGTTAATCAGTTTACCTGCACCCAGGCTGATAACACCACGTGCATCAGGAGTAGTAACTAAAAATTCTCCTGGCATATAAACACAAGATACTTACCTGCCAGTCGACCTGGTTCTTTTCTCGGAAAACAAACCTCACTGAGCTATTTGGCCAGCAAAATCTTAATCACTTCACTCAAATCCCTTAATACATGCAAGGTCAATAACTAGCCTGACTTGCAACAAGCAGCTTCATTCTTTATAAACAGACATTTAAATTAATATAATATTTAACTATAGTTAAAACACTAACTATACAGCTAATAGCTGTAATTCCAGATGGATACCCATATGAAAAGATATTTTCATCAATTTCAGCCGTTCATATATTTATTTCTCTGTTTATTTTTTTACATCAACCCATGTGTTGCTGAAAAAACAGTTTTAAAGATAGCCGGCTGGGATGTATATGCTGACCCGGTCAATAAAAATAAAACAATTGGCTATGAAAGTTTTGAGCAGCAATACAACACTCTTATTGAATTCACTCCCTTACAGAATCTTGATGCAATAATTGATGTCGCCGAATCAAAAGCTGATTTTGATATTTTTCTGATCTCCAATGAAGGCATTAAATTGCTTCACGATATGGAACTTGTAAAACCACTGGAACTTAGCAGAATACCAAACTATAAAAGCCTGCATCATAATCTCCAGTATTCTAACTGGGGCTTATTTGATGGTAATGTTTATGCAGTTCCCTGGGCATGGGGACCAACTGGCCTGCTTTATAACCAGGATGTTATACCTCAACCCGATAGCTGGGGAATACTCTGGGATCCAAGATACAAAGGACAGGTTGCTCTCTGGGATGATGTTTCAATGATTTGGGTAACAGCACTCTACCTGGGCTACAAGAATGTATACAGCCTGACACGAGAACAGCTTAACCATGTAAAAACCAGTCTCCTTGAACTAAATAAAAACACGCATGGCTATTACAAAGGTGAAAATGAAGCATTAATTTTTGCCACTCAAAATAATGTGATCGCCATGAACAGCTGGTTCGACCCATCTGAAAGACTCAAAGCAAAGAAGCTGAATTTCAAAATGCTCATACCCAAAGAAGGCGCTGTTGGAATGTTTGATAGCTACCTGATTAACAAAAATGGCAAGAACATTAATGAATCATATAATTATATCAATCATCAGATAAGCCCATTAATTCAAAAACAAATGGTTGAAACAACCGGGCTATCGCCTTCAAATATTGAAACACTCGGACTTCTTACAAAAGATGAGATAAAAGCACTTCACCTGGATGAGCAGGATTATTTCAACAAAATGATTTTATGGGATCATATGCCAAGAAAACATCTTTACGAAGAACTGCTATCAGAAATAAGAAATGACTTTAAAAAGAGAAGACAAAAATAAATGAGATTAAAAAATAATTTACTACTAACATACGGCCTGGGTGGTATTTTATTAATTTCTATAATAACCACATTAATATTTATCTATACACAAAAAGCCATGTCAGATCAGTTAAGAATTCAATTTTTAACCGATTCCGAAAGTCATACTTTAAATTTCACACAACACATCAAGTTATTTTCAAATGATTTAACACAAATAACTAAATTACCTATATTTAAATCACTAAGATATCACGAGCTGACACTTAATGAGCCTGCCAAACGAGATGACATCCGCCAGATTGAGCTTTACTTTATTGAACAGCAGATACACAACCCCTATATTCAGGAAATTCAGTTAATAGACACCAGTGGCATGGAAATAATCAATGTATATAATAAATCAATATCCACTTCTCACAAAGATTACTCAATAAACAACAATATTCTAACCGCTCTTAATCTCAAATCAGGACAAACAGAAATCGTTCTTCAACAAAAAGATGGCAGCCCAAATACCTTAACCTGGCGAATACCTCTTTACATATCTAATAACGTGCACCTCGGCATCCTTATCATACATGTTGATTTTAAATACATACAAAACACTATCAATAACATCTCAAAAGATAACACAAAGTGGATATGCTTGTATGACCATAAAAGAACTCTAATCGAGACAAATAACAGCCAGTGCAATTATTCTGATAATGACATATGGACATATAATGGCGCCATTAATCTACACAATATATCCTGGCAACTGGATATTCAGACTAATCAGAACAGCTACTTAACTGATGTTGTTAACTTCCGCCGTGTTTTCTATGGCCTTATACTTCCACTAGTAGTAATTATCGTATTTATTACCACGGCTTTATTAAGCAAACGTCTCACATCATCAATACATGCTATAGTTCAATCCGCTCATCTTCTTGGAACTGACAAACCATACAAACCTGTAACCATCACATACACGAATGAATTATCTGAATTATCTAATGAATTAAATAGAACAGCCGATCTCATACTCTCAAGGCACAATGAACTTATTCAAACCAACAATGAACTTGAAACCTACAGCTATACCATAGCGCATGACCTTCGAACACCATTGCGATCTATTTCCGGATTTAGCAGCCTCCTTCTCAGTAATAGCGCAGAAAAACTGGATGCCGATGAACTTTCTCATTTACAACGCATTGTTTCTGCTACCGACAAAATGAATCACCTGATTGATGATATTCTTGAATTATCAAAAATAACTAGACATGAAGAAACTATAGAAACAGTTAATATTAGTACTCTTAGCAAAAACATCCTCAACGAACTGTATGAATCTGAACCGGAAAGAACCATTAACTGGGAAATTGAAGATGATCTTATTACCCGTGGCGATCCGAAACTTTTACAAATTATGCTAACCAACATCATTAATAACGCATGGAAATACACGAAAAACACAGATCAGGCAAATATACATATTTACTCCACCATAACTAACAACGAGAAATATTTTTGTGTAAAAGACAATGGCGTTGGCTTTGATATGAAATATGCTAATAAATTATTTACACCCTTTGAACGCCTCCATAACCACAATGAGTTTGAGGGAACAGGCATAGGCCTTGCAACCGTTCATCGCATAATCGCAAAACATCATGGCCAAATCTGGGCAGACTCAAAACCCGGCAAAGGTACGGTTATCTGTTTCTCACTTGACAAGCCCAGCCACCATTCCTGAAAATGGGTGCTTAAGCTTAAACATTTATTATATTGACTTACATTTAGTAAGTTATATTATTTAATATACAAACTATTATTAAAGTTAGATTTAATATTGTCATTAACGGACTTTTCATGACCAGTGAATTAATAATGCTAATCGAGGACAACCCGGATGATGAGGCCCTGGCCACATTGGCATTACGGGAAAATGGCTTTCAATCTTCTATTATTATTGCCCATGATGGTGAAGAAGCACTTGATATACTGACAGGAAAATACTCGGAAAAAATAACGCCCGATTTAATCCTGCTGGATCTCAAATTACCTAAAATCAGTGGACTGGAAGTATTAAAATATATTCGTAACAACCCTGAAACAAAACATACGCCTGTGGTTGTATTAACCACCTCGGTAGAGGATGCAGATATCGCCAACAGCTATGATAATGGTGCCAATAGCTATATAAGAAAACCGGTCAATTACAACGAATTTGTTGAACAAATAGGCTATGTCGTTAAATACTGGTTTACCTGTAACAAAGTAATATAAACCATATTCACAATCTCAATGGATTATCCGGATCAACACCGTCCATAAACTGTATTTTACGATCACTATTGGTAATCTGGTAGATCAATCCCATCCAGTTACCGACAACTTCACCAGCTGTATCATGCCAGGTGTTATTCAAACGTGAAACAATCAGATCCTCAGGTAATTCAGGCAAAAAACTATTATTCTTAATCGCCTCATCCAGCCTTAACTTATATTCATTAAGCACAGCTTTCTCAAAAACACCAAAATAGTTTTCTGGAAATGGCGGGTAATCCTCTCGTTCCCCCCGTGAATAAAGTACGACTTCACGTTTATATTCTTTCAGTAAAGAGATAGTGTCATATTCTGGATGCCCCTGGAAAAATACTGTGCGAAACCCATCAGGACTTGTTGCCAGGTGCACGCAACCATCATCCATTTCAGCTAGCACTCTTAAACCAGCAACCTGGAATTGTTCATAAGTCACCGAATTCCATCTTGAATGCGGCACATCAAACCGGGTATTAATATCAACTACCAGGGGATGCGTATTATCAACAACCTGATGAGGAAACACTCCCCATTTTTTCTCTGGCTGAGGCACACGTTTCTGACCATAACGAAATTCAAGCACAGCATGCGTCGCCAGGCATGAACAGAGAGTTGAAGTCACATTCTCATAAGCCCAGTCGAAGACCTCTATCAGAGGTTCCCAGAATGGCTGGCTTGATAAATCGGACCCAATAACATTTGCACCTGTGATAATCAGGGCATCCAGTCCCTGTTCGCGAATCTGGTCAAATGTTTCATAATACTGAGTAATATGTTGCTGCGCTTTTTCACTGCGGGGTATTTCTGCCAGTGTAAAAGGATGCACATAAATCTGTGCAATCGGGTTACTTTCACCAATTAATCTAAAGAACTGTCTTTCAGTAGCCGCAATTGCTGCATCCGGCATCATATTTAATAAGCCAATATGCAGCTCCCGAATATCCTGATGTAAAGCAAAATCAGGCGCAAGCACACGTATCCCCTCACCACGCAGGCGATTGAATGATGGCAGATCATTGTGTGCAACTAATGGCATTATTTATCTCTATATTTTTACAGTCACTTAACATTGACGATCAATGGCTGTTTCCAGTAATTGTAGAAAATCTTTTTCATCTTTTACCTGTGCGACTTCCTGTGAAGTCACAGTATAACCATAAGGTTCCGCTATTGCTTCATATCGTGGAATTCGCGAATGAAACAGGTGAGGGAATACCCAACGAGTAAAATCATCAGGATCCATTTGCGCGGCATATTGCAGGTTGTTTTTCTTTAAATATATATCCAGCTGTTCCTGTAAAAACTCAGGGCGGTAATACAATGGCTTGGGATCAGACTGCGCCCTCTGTATCAGCTTGTTTTCCTCTTCCTTATCAGTCACCTGTATATACAGAATTAATGTATGTTCCGCCAGCCGTTCAATTACACCCGGTTCGTCCAGTTCGCACAAACTTCCACCTACATCATTGACAAAATGCTGATAACCATAAATCTCACGGGCTTTAGAAATAAAACTCGGCACATCATACATGGTGGCAATTTCGGCCTCACGGTATAATGCCTGGCGCTTGAGGAAACTATCCAGCTCAACCCCGCCCAATTCTGGATTTCCCAGTTTACCAATAAAACTCAGCACCGGCCCCAGGTCATGTACTTTGATATTATTGCGAATATAAATCCAGTCATTGCGCAATAATTCCTTCAGGAAAGGCACCTGCATGGCCTGCTGCTTAATCATATCCAGGATATGCTCATCCAGGTAACGAGTACCAATCCGGTAATCACCAGAAAAATGAAACCAGTGGGACTCCCTTAACAGGGCTGACAAATAGGTTTTACCGACCCCTGACATTCCCAGCAAGGTAATATTCTTGTTCTTCCAGGCACGGAACTCATTTAATGTAAACTTCACTTGGGACTCCCAAATGCTTAAAACACTGATTATGCAGGATTCAGCGCCAGAGGGAAACTCGGAAATTTTAACTTATGAAGGATTTTACTTGAAGTCCTTAAGACAGCATTTGCCTGAAGGATTCTGAACAGAACAAGCGCACATGTTATTCCTGGTCTGTTCTATAATGAACTGTCGGATATCTTCTTTCAATTTTTCAGATGTTATATCTTCAGCAGCCACATCGAAACAATAACAGATAGACTCAGCCAGATCTGATATCTGAGCTCTATTTTTTCGCAAATCACTACGATGAAAAGTCTGCCCTTGCTGATTAAAGTACACTACATCACAGTTTAAATCAGCGCAAAAAAAATAATCACCCTCTAGTGATTTCTGCCAGGGCCTGGCTATCTGATGCAGGACTGTTCGAATATCAATCGATGGGTATAGCTGACCATTAACCGGACATATTGCAGTTTTCTCTGAACGAGACACATTCTGATCACAACAGTCCGTCATTCGGGACACCTATAAATATTATTACTGCCACAAGTATAGGAAAAATTCAGCTAAATGGATATCGGCATCTGAAATAGCCAGATGCCGATAAAATGATTACTTGCCGTCACCAACCACTGAACTGGGATCAACCTCGTACATTACGGGCAATGAATGAGCGATGCCTTTATGGCAATCAATACAGGTTTTACCTTCGTCAAAGCCCTTACTATGACGCTTCATAGCACGACGCTGCTGACTGGTATAATCCATTGACTCGAAATCGTGGCAATTACGACACTCTCTTGAATCAGTCTTTTTCATTGTACGCCAGACATTCTGCGCCAGTTTTAGACGTTTAGCCTCAAACTTCTCTGGTGTATCTATACTACCCAGCGCCTTATGTATTAACTCATTACTTGCCTGAATTTTTCTAACAATCTTATGTACCCATTCTTTTGGCACATGGCAATCTGGACATGTGGCTCTCACACCGGTTCGATTTGAGTAATGAATAGTATCTTTATATTCTTCATACACATTCACTCTCATTTCATGACAGGATATACAGAATGATTCTGTATTCGTCGCTTCCATAGCGGTATTAAATCCGCCCCAGAAAATAACACCCGCCACAAAACCACCGATGAGAAGACTACCCAGAGATGCCGCACTTGGCTGTTTTAGCTTTTCCAGGATTGTATTAATCTTGCTCATTATTATTCTCTCTTTGTCAAAATATTAGCGACGAATCGTTTCTACAGGCTGAAAAGTATTTTCAACCAGTGGTTTTGTATCCGCCTGAGGCACATGACACTGGGTACAGAAATAACGACGTGCAGCCACATTCGCATGCACACTCATTTCCCGATCTGAAAAATGTGTCTGACTAATTTTGGTAGCTCCCGCTTCCTTATAATTTGCCCAACTATGACAGGTCAGGCATTTATTAACTTTAAGATTAATTTTGTAGCCAGCAATCTTATGAGGAATTAATGGCGGCTGTTGCACATAATCACGTTCAATAGGCTCTCTGCCCTGTTGTATTTTCTTAATAACAACCTTGTTTGATGGAGCATCAAGATCACTGGCACCACGCAATGACTTCACCTGGTCGGCAGCATACACCTGTGACATTCCCCCCATTACTCCCAAGGCCAGAAGGATTCCCATAACGAATGGTTTTTTCATGGCAAGACCTCTCTTTGATATAAAACTTTAATTGAAATTTTCTTATTAAAACGATGATCAAATTTGAACACATCTTTAGAACAAATATCGATACAGCGTCCGCAATTGGTACAGTTCTCTGACATAATCATTGAACTGATATTCTTTTCTTCCCCCCTGAGAGCAGGTGTAATTACCTGGGGTTCAGGGCAGATAGCAAAACATTCCATACAATCGTTACATTGATTACGCGCATAAGCATTAACACGCAACAGGCTAAACCTTGCCAGCAAACTATAAAATGCACCCATTGGACATAAATGCCCACACCAGCCACGCTGACTCACAAATGCATCAAACACAAATATTCCCAGCACAATTACCCAGGCGGAAACAGAACCAAAAATAATTGCGCGTTGTAACAATGTAACCGGGTTAATCAGCTCCCAGGCAACTACACCTGTTAATACTGCCACAATTAAACTCATTACCAGTACCCAGTAACGCGTACTACGTGATAACTGCGTGCCACCCTTAATACCCAGTTTATAACGTAACCAGTTGGCCGCATCGGTAATTAAATTCACCGGGCAAACCCAGGAACAATACATACGACCACCAACCAGCATATAAAAAACCAGAACAATTAGTGCCCCGGTAATTGCAGTCATTTCCATTAAATGACCGGCAAAAAATGACTGCAGCAATACATAAGGATCAGACAATGGCAAAACATCCAGCGTCAAACTTGAAACCAGGTTACCTTTAACAAGCCATACATCAAACCAGGGTCCAAGTAAAAACAACACCAATATACCTGCCTGGGATAAACGGCGCAGCACCAGCCACTTGTGTGCCAGCAAATAACCTTTAGCTGCTACTGCATCATGACCTAATTGTGTTATCTCACCGGCCATCAGGGCTGCACACCTTTATTCAATCTATCGACTGGATTCTCAGTAAAAGGCGTGTCCTGTTGCTCCTGAATTAACCCCTCACCTTCATAATCGTAACGCATGCCTTCTGGCAGGTTATATTCATGCTTTTGATCTGGAGTTACCAGGCTATCACCAGCCTGCTGCTTTTCTTTCCAGCCCAGGCGATAATGTTTACCCAGTTCACCTTTGGCCAGTTTATGGGGCATCACCTTTATTGCTGCCTGGTCCAGTATGCAGGCATGCTCACATTTACCACAGCCAGTACAACTATCTGAATGCACGACCGGAATAAATAATGCATGCTTACCCGTCCGTGGATTGTGCTGCATATCCAGCGTAATGGCTTTGCCACGCACAGGACAGACATTAAAACAGACTTCACAACGCAGTCCTTTAAAAGCAATACAACTTTCCTGGTCAATTACCACTGCCAGTCCCATGCGTGCATCATCAATGTTAGTTAATTCAGGATCCAGCGCACCTGTTGGACAGGCTTTTAT
>JAOUQA010000478.1 GCA_029879605.1 Gammaproteobacteria bacterium | reverse complement strand
ACGGTCGTGTTCAGTTCTCGGATCGAAAAAGCTCGGTGAAAGCTGAGACCTATCAGCCAAAATCCAGTATATCGACCTACAGCACACCGGATGGAATCCAGGTGGTAGATAAACAGGAGGATTATTCTGATTTGCCACCCTATGAGAAGAGACGGGATACGGCAGATATTGAAAAATTACATGCCGTGCAGTTTCCCCAGTCACCGTCACGAAAATCCGTTGCCGCTTACATACAGAAGATATATGCCATCTCCCGTTACCAGAAACGCCATCTCAATAGTGATCCCCAGGTTTCATTATTAATGCAGGTGGGTACTGAATACCTGGATGTATTGATTAACGAAACCCATTCACATGTGGGCTGGCATGATTACGGTATAGAAGCGATTGGCAAGCTGGCGACAGAACAACATAAGGCAGCAGTCTTTAAGGCGCTGAAGACACATAACAAGTACGCAAAAATTATTTATTTAAAAGAATGGCATTTTGAAATCCAGGATGAGTTGGTAAAAGGCCTGCACAATAACAGGGGCTATGTACCCTCGGAGTGGTTGAAAGCGGTAGCTGAGTTTGACAGGCAGGATGGGAAGGACGTGCTGGTCGAGTATTTTAAATATGGCTGGAATAATCATTCCACCTATAACATTGTGTCAGGGCTTAAGGGTGTCGATGAGCAATTGAAAGATGCTTTGCCCATTGCCTGGGAAACGGCCCGTGAGAATAATAAGCACGCCATGGTGGATTTAACATCGAAAGTGCTGGAGCTGGGTTATATGCCTGCTTTTAAATTTGTCATGATGTCGCTGATGGATAATGCCAATATGCAAAAGCACTGGTTTAATGCTTATGAACTGGCATTGCGATACACCGAGCAAACAGGAACGGCGAGAGAGATCATGGAATGGTTCAGGCTTAACCAGAAACATATCCGGTTTGATGCCGGTAAAAAGTTATTTATTCAAAACTAATTTCACTAAAAAACTCACCGCAATAAAACTCACTTCAGTAAAACCGGTGGCCTGTTTTACTGCCATATTATTGTGCATGTGACTACTCACAGGGTTAATAACATCTTTTTCGTTAGGGATTAGTAGTTCTGGGCAGTGTCATTCGCGCCATGGTAGCCCGTATGTTTTGTTGCTATTTTTTTGTTGTTTATGCAAAATGTCATCAAACATGTGCAAGTTGTATGGCTTTAGACAGGGAAATAACTATGGATGTAAGAACATGGCCTGGTTGTTTGCTTGTGGTATTGGCATCAACGGCGTATGCGAATGACGATGTTATGTATTCTGCCGGGAATTTCCAGGCTGATGCTTATGCTTCATTACGTCTGCAGGCAGAAGTAGTTGATGCGGATAATCTTCCGGGTAATTTTGAAGACTATACCGGGGTTCGTGATGCCTGGTCGCGTGCAGGCATGAAATTCAAATACCAGGCCAGTGAAAGCTGGTCTTTTCTTTTCCAGTATGAAGTTCCACTGGATCTTGCAAACCTTGAAATACAATCTCCCTGGAACCAGAGTGAAGACGAGCGTGTGCTGAAACTGGAGACCAATGGTCCGGTTGGCAAGCTTTGGTATGGCCGCGGATGGATTGCTTATTACAATAACATCGCTTACCCGGTTGATCAGTTCAGCAGTTTCTACAGCGGCTTTGCAACATTCTCTTCGTTGCGTCTTGAAGACACGGTTTATTATGCCTCGCCGGTATGGAATGGTGTGCAGCTGAGTGTCTCTTCATCCGATGATAACGGTAGTAATAATAATCGACGCAACCAGTATGCAGTGTCTTACCAGGGCAAGGATCTGTTTGTCGCCGTGGGTGTTGATGACATCGGCGGTTTACAGGACGAGAAAGTAATCGGTCTGGCTGCATCATGGAACTATGATGCCTGGCATGTTGCCATTAAGTATGAACGCTTCAGCAGTGATATCACGGGTACAGGCTGGGCAGCCGATGGTACGGATGCGGCTAATATTCTGCTGCAATATACCAGTGGTAAACATACCTGGCGTGGTATGTGGGCCGATGTTGATAACTTTGGCGAGATTACAGTTCATGCTGGCTGGGACTACCAGTACCTGGACAACACCCGCTTCTTTACTGAAGTCTACCGGGAACAGGAAACCGCGGTGATTGCCGATAGTCGGCAAACGACTTACCCGGGTAATAACACCGATGCGGCTGACAGTGGTGGTAGCGCCTTGGTGGCTGGCATCCGTTATGATTTTTGATGATGATTAATATCAATCCTGGTTTGAAACATACTGCCAGAAAAA
>JAOUQA010000477.1 GCA_029879605.1 Gammaproteobacteria bacterium | reverse complement strand
GCACTGAGTTCACGTAATCAACGTCTTGATGAAAAAAGTCGTGAACATGCTGTTTTAATATATCGTGCCCTCAAATTGGGGAAAAAAACGTTTGAGGAAAATCCCAGGAGCATTCCCGAAGAAATTGTTGAGATCGTCACGGATGTCATTTCGAGCGGTTCACAAAACAGGGTGGAGTATGTAGATATAGTTGATCCGGATAGCCTTAATCGAATTGCTGATTTTATGGACATAAAAAAAATTATAATTGGGGTGGGTGTTTTTACCGGTATGGTTCGCTTAATTGATAATATTGAATGCGAAAGATAACTCTACCAATTGACTAATGAAGGTGAAAAAAAATGATTTTGAATTTTAAAAAATTATGGCACATTATAACTGTGATAACTATTGCCATGGCTTTAATCAGCATGTATTTGAAGGATAAGGGTCAGAGCGAGTTTCTGGCTGAACTCCATACTCCATTTTTAGTATTGGTTACCATCTGTGGCTTGTTAATGGTTCCGGGTTTGTTGGAGTTAAAGGTTAAATTAGAAGATGGTAAGCTTACCTTCTGGCGAGAGAAAGGGCCATTAAAATAGTGTAATCTTATAATTATTCTGTAATTAAGCGATTATTACAGAATAGTCAGGATGAGCCTTTCCTTTTCATCAACCACCTTGCCATGGTTTCGGTTAATAACTCTCGGTTGATGGGTTTGCTGAGATAATCATTCATACCTGCTGCCAGACATTTTTCGCGATCTCCTCTGATGGAATTGGCAGTGAGTGCGATTACAGGAATGGAATGATCGAATTCTATTGAATTACGAAATCTTTTGGTAGTTTCGTAGCCATCCATCAAGGGCATTTGACAGTCCATTAGCACTAGGTCGCATACCTCCTTTGAGAGACATTTTAAAGCCTCAAGACCATTTTCGCAAATGGTAACTCTACAGCCCAGTTTTGTCAGGATGTGTTTGATTAACAATTGATTGACCTTGTCATCTTCGGTAACCAGGATATGTTTGTTATTGAAAATGTTCAGGCTGGAAGTGTTTCTGGTTGAGCATGCGCGTTCGGACTCAGCAACTTCCAGTTTATCACAGACCCCAAGTGGTAGCTCAATCCAGAAAGTAGTACCAATACCTGGTTTGCTGAATAGACCAATCTCGCCGTCCATTTTCGAGGTCAGCTCTTTGCAGATAGTTAAACCAAGACCGCTCCGTCTTTCCGTATGACTGACGGTATTTAGTGTGGCGAATTTATTAAAAATTATCTTTTGCTTATCTGCTGGAATACCAGGCCCTCTGTCGTTTATTTCGATTCGTAACTTTATTATGGTTTTTGATTTTTGCGGAGCTGTAACTTTCATGGTTACCATTTGGCCGCCCGAATATCTGATTCCGTTATCAAGCAGGTTGCTAATTACCTGTCGAATGCGCCGTTTATCGCCCTTTAGTTTTTCTGGGATATCGTGGTCAATCGTCGTCAATATCAAATCTTTATTTTTATATTCATGCGAAAAGGTGGTTACAGTTTCATCAAGTAGATGTTCCAGGCAAAATGGTTCTATCTGGAGGTTTATGTTCTGATTTTCAATTTGGGAAAGCTCCATAATGTCATTTACCAGATCCAGCAGGTGAAGACTGCTCTGGTGAATATGTTGTGCAAAAATTAATTGTTCTTTTCCTGTTTGCTGGTTGAGGTTCTCATCAAGCAGCGCTTCGGAAAAACCCAGGATGGCGTTCAGCGGAGTTCGTAATTCATGCGACATATTGGAAATAAATTCGGTTTTAGCGGCGCTGGCATTTTCAGCCTCCAGTTTGGACAGTTTAATATCTGCTTCTGCATACTTGATCTCTGAAATATCGCTTTTAATTCCTATGAAATTTATTATTTCGCCGCTAGCATTGAATAACGGCGCAATTGTAGCTTTTTCAACAAACAGGGTTTTATTTTTACGTAGATTAATAAACTCCCCTTCCCATTTGTTGCCGCTTTTAATACTTTCCCACATCTGCTTATATGTTGAAGGTGGAGTTTTCCCGGATTGCAGGAGAGCCGGGGTATTGCCTTTTAGTTCCTGGAATGAATAGCCACTAATGTTTTCAAACTCGGGGTTAACATATTCGATAACACCACGGGTATCGGTTATAACAAAAGATACCGGGGAGTGGGCAAGAGCTTGAGATAGCTTCTGGTTATTTAGTTTTATCTGCTGTTGTTCGCTTCGAATGGTGGCAAAGATATAGCATCCTACCACATTGCCAATCATAAATATGGCAAAAAGCAGGCCATATTT
>JAOUQA010000476.1 GCA_029879605.1 Gammaproteobacteria bacterium | reverse complement strand
CACCGATGAATTAACAGCAATTGATCGTGGCGATATCCTGGTATTTTTAACCGGTGAACGAGATATTCGCGACACGACTGATTTTCTGCGCAAAGCCCAGTTACATAATACCGAAATCCTGCCCCTGCTGGCGCGCCTGTCCAGCCAGGAACAAAATAAAATATTTCATAGCTCATCACAACGACGCATCATACTGGCCACCAATGTGGCTGAAACATCCCTGACAGTTCCCGGCATTAAATATGTGATTGATACCGGTTATGCTCGTATTTCCCGCTATTCATGGCGCAGCAAAATGCAGCGCCTGCCAATTGAAAAAATTTCCCAGGCCTCTGCCAACCAACGCCAGGGGCGTTGCGGCAGAGTCAGTTCCGGTATCTGTATTCGACTCTATGCCGAAGATGACTTTAATAGCCGACCCTTATTTACCGAACCCGAGATCCAGCGCACCAACCTGGCGGCCGTGATTTTACAGATGGAAAATATGCGACTCGGCCATGTCGAAGAGTTTCCATTTATTGAGCCGCCGGATAGCCGCCTGATAAAAGATGGTTACAAATTATTATTTGAGCTGGGTGCCATCGATAATAAACATCAACTCACCACTATTGGTAAAAAACTTTCACGTCTGCCTGTTGATCCGAAGCTGGCACGTATACTAATTGAAGCTGAATCTGAATCAGCCGTGAATGAAATAATCGTAATCTGCTCAGCACTTGCCATACAGGATCCACGTGAACGCCCAATGGATAAACAACAGGCAGCCGATCAGTCGCATCAACATTTTCTCGATAACCGTTCTGACTTTATAAGTTATTTAAATTTATGGCAGGCTTTTACACAACAGAAGGAAAAACTCTCCGGCAATAAACTGCGTCAATGGTGCAAGCAGCATTTTATTTCCTGGATGCGAATGCGCGAATGGCAGGACACCCAGCAACAGATTCGCACTATGCTGCGCGATCTTAAAATAAAATTCAACCAGCAGGAAGCCGATTATGCTGCTATTCATCGATCACTGTTAAGTGGCCTGCTGAGTAATATTGGCTTCAAGGATGAAGAGCAGAATTACCTGGGTACTCGCAATCGTAAATTTTCTATTTTCCCCGGCTCTGGCTTATTCAGAAAAGGCCCCAAGTGGTTATTAGCAGCTGAGATTGTTGAAACCAGCCGGGTCTACGCACGTACAGTTGCAAAAATAGATGTTCAATGGATCGAAGACAAAAGCAAACACCTGGTAAAACACAGTTACAGTCATCCGCACTGGGAGAAAAAATCAGGCCAGGTCAGTGCCGACCAGAAAACAACATTGAACGGTTTAATTATTAACCCAAAACGTAAAGTTAATTATGGCCCGATCAAACCCGTCGAAGCACGTGAAATATTCATTCGCAGTGCACTGGTACAGGGTGATTTTCACTGTAATGCCGAGTTTTTTAAACACAACCGGTCGTTAATTGACGAACTTGAATCACTGGAAGCCAAGTCAAGACGCCAGGACATACTGGTTGATGACAGCACACTGTTTGATTTCTACGATCAGCACCTGCCGGAAAACATCTACAATGCCCCGGCCTTTAATCACTGGTTAAAACAACAGTTAGAAAAACACCCAAAAATTTTATTTCTTCAGCGCGATGACCTGATGCAGCATGATGCAGCACATATTACGGATAACCAATTTCCTGATGCACTCGAAATGAATGGCAGTTTTTACCCGCTTGAATATCACTTTAATCCCAGTCATCAGCGTGACGGCATTACCCTGATTACACCTGCCGCCGGGCTGGCAACCATTAACAGCCAGCGTTGCGAATGGCTGGTACCCGGCATGCTGCTGGAAAAAATTACCCAGCTGATTCGTTCGCTACCTAAAAACCTGCGTAAGAATTTTATCCCGGCGCCGGATTTTGCCCAGGCCTGTGTCGAATCACTGGTCGCAGACAATGTTTCTCTAACCTCGGCGGTCGCTAGCCAGTTAAAAAAAATGACCGGTGTCGATATTCCTTATGATGCCTGGCGAGTTGATCAGCTCGAACCCCATCTTTTGATGAATTTCAGACTGATCGATCAACAGGGTGAGACGCTGGAAGAAAGCCGTGATCTGAATCAACTCACCGATCAGCACCATGATGACCATGTTCACACAGAAACTGCTAGGCCAGTTAAACACAGCCTGGAACAGGATAATGTCGATGCTGATATTCTTGGCCAGATACCTGACACGGTTGAAATTAAGCTGCACGGTGTCAGCCTCCAGGCCTATCCCTGTTTGGTCAAAGAAGGC
>JAOUQA010000474.1 GCA_029879605.1 Gammaproteobacteria bacterium | reverse complement strand
GCAAGCCGATTGTGAGTCGGGCCCAGGTCAGTAATGATGCTCGTGAACTGGGTAGTAAAAAAATGAAACCTCATACCCAGATAAAAGAATTTAAAAAGAAAGGCGCAGTACCATTACAGACGTTTGCGGATGATGAAATGGCTACCCTGCTGAAATTTGAGGGTAAGAAAGGGCAGGAATACTGGATAGGGCTGCATAATTTTTATGTTATTACCCGGTATAACCACAGTCCTTTATATGCCATGGCAGTATATCAACTGGGGCAAGCTGTTGCCTCTGAGTATTTTGCGAGTCGTTAATGCAAATTCGAACATTATTAACTGTATTGTTTTCACTGGTGATTACTTCCTGCTCTGTACGGGATAGTGCACCATCTAATGTCAGGCTTGACCCAGATAAAATACGTGATGCTGTGCCAGTTAATGAGCCATTTAGTCGTTATGGTAATCCTGAATCTTACGAGGTGATGGGTAAAACTTATCATGTTATGAAATCTAACCAGGGGTTTGTACAGAAAGGCGAAGCATCCTGGTATGGTACAAAGTTTCATGGTAGAAAAACGTCCAGCGGTGAAGAATACGATATGTATGCTATGACAGCGGCTCATAAAACATTGCCATTGCCGACCTATGTTGAGGTCAGAAACCTGGAAAACGAAAAAAAAGTTATTGTTAAGGTTAATGATAGAGGTCCTTTTCATGATGGGCGGATTATTGACCTGTCCTATGCGGCAGCAACCAAGCTGGGTATTACGGGTACAGGCACAGGGCCAGTAGAAATCAGAACGATTAATACTTCAGGACTTGATCTAAGTACAGCTTCGTCCGAAGCGGTTTCAACAACAGATGCAGGTAACAGCAAGATTCATGTTCAGGTGGCTGCATTTACAGGCGAGCAACAGGCTGAGAAAATGGCAACTGATTTGCGAGACAAGCGTTTCAAAAGTGTTCGTGTTTATGTGGCGCAACTGGACGGACAGAAATTTTATCGTGTACGCATAGGTCCTATACCTAATATGGATCTGGCTTATCGCGTGTTAAGAAATTTGAATGATATCGGGCATGATGCTGCCAGTGTATTATTTGATTAAACAGGTATAAAAGCAGGAAATGACAATGGTGAGCAAGAGAGTAGCTAGATTATTATTTTTATTTATTTTTGTTTCAGGCCTGGTAGAGGCTGTTGTCTCCCCCGTGCCTGCACCACCTAAACAACCGGCAAAAAGTTATTTATTAATCGATTTTAATAGCGACAGTGTACTGGCAGAAAAAAATATTGATCAGCAAATAGAACCAGCCAGTATTACCAAGTTAATGACCGCCTATGTTGTTTATAAAGAACTGGATGCAGGTCGTCTGAGCCTGGATGAGAGTGTGACGGTCAGTGAAAAAGCCTGGCGCATGGGTGGCTCAAAAATGTTTATTGAAGTAGGCAAAAAGGTAAGGCTTGGCGATTTGCTCAAAGGACTGGTAATACAATCAGGAAATGATGCCGCCGTTGCACTGGCTGAACATATTGCAGGTAGTGAATCAACATTTGCAGATTATATGAATCAGTATGCTCAGAGCCTGGGAATGACTAAAACTAATTTTGTTAACAGCACGGGCTGGCCTCATCGTAATCACAGAACCACGGCAAGAGATATTGCGGCACTGGGTAAGGCGATTATTAAAGAGTTTCCACATCATTATGCGCTGTATTCAGAAAAGAAATTCACTTTCAATGGTATTCCGCAGTACAACCGGAACAAGTTGTTGTGGCGAGACAAAACAGTGGATGGTATGAAAACAGGTCATACTGAGTCTGCTGGTTATTGCCTGATTTCATCTGCAAAAAGAGATGATATGCGACTGATAGCCGTCGTGCTTGGTACGCGTAGTGAAAAAGCACGTGCAGATGTGAGCCAGTCTTTACTCAGTTATGGGTTCAGGTTTTATGAAAGCAACCGGCTCTATGCAGCAGGTGAAGGGCTGAACCAGACACGAATCTGGAAAGGTGAAAATGAAAACCTGAGCCTGGGTTTGAAAGATGATTTGCATGTCACTATTCCGCGCGGCCAGTATAAATACCTGGATGCAGTCATGGATGTTAATAAAGATATTATTGCACCTGTTGCTAAAGGTCAGCAGCTGGGTACCGTTAAGGTCATGTTTGATGGTGAGGAAATTCTTAGCCGACCACTGGTTGCCTTGCAGTCGGTTGCAGAAGGCAGTATCTGGCAGCGTACTAAAGATCAGATAATACAACTATTCCGGTAAGTGAGTAGCTATCAGGTAGAGAGACCAGATA